>CAYILS010000054.1:0-5866 GCA_964364325.1 uncultured Pseudomonadales bacterium | reverse complement strand
AGCTCGAGCATACGCTGTGACCCTAAAGTGTTAACCATCATGGTCTCGACGGGGAAGTGGATATAAGAGATAGGGCTAGCTGGATTGGGTGAGGCGGGACAAGCAAAGTGTAAGATAGCAGAGAGATTCGAGATGCTAGGAGATAGCGGGAGGGGCTGGCAGACGTCGTGTTCGATGAGCGTAAATTGGGGGTTACTGAGAAAGGGAGCGATGTTTTCGCGCGAGCCGGAGAGGAAGTTGTCGACGCAGATAACCTCGTGACCACCACCCAAGAAGGTTTTGCATAAGTGGGTACCGATGAATCCAGCCCCACCCGTGATTAAGATTTTAGACATAGTACTAGTTTTTCTCTAACTCCAGATCGGACTCGACCATAAGCCTTATGAGTTCTTCAAAGCTGGTTTTGGGAACCCAACCCAAGACGTTTTTGGCTTTGGCCGGGTCGCCGATCAAGTGTTCGACTTCGGCAGGTCTGGTATAGCGAGGATCATCCCACACCACTTTACTCTCCCAGTCCGTAATGCCCGCGACAGCAAAGGATTTTTCCACAAATTCGCGGACCGAGTGAGTCTCGCCGGTTGCGATCACGAAGTCCTCGGGGGTGGGCTGCTGGAGCATGAGATGCATCATTTCGACGTAATCTTTGGCGTATCCCCAATCGCGCTTGGCGTCAGGATTGCCCAAATATAACATGTTGGCTTTGCCGTATTTGATTTTGGCCACGGTGTTGCTGATTTTCCTGGTGACAAACTCGAGCCCTCGACGCGGCGACTCGTGGTTAAACAAAATACCGGATACGGCGAAGAGATTGTATGACTCGCGATAATTGACGGTGATCCAGTGGCCATAGACTTTAGCAACACCATAGGGTGAACGTGGCCAAAATGGCGTACTCTCTACCTGCGGAATTTCTTGGACCTTGCCAAACATTTCGCTTGAACTAGCCTGGTAGAATTTGGTAGTAGGACAGGCAAAACGGACGGCTTCGAGCATGCGGGCGACACCGAGTCCCGTAGACTCACCGGTAAACATGGGCTGCTCCCAGCTGGCTTTGACAAAACTCTGCGCCGCGAGGTTGTAGATCTCGTCGGGCTGGATGTCCTTGATTGCTTGGGTGAGTGAATGTTGATCCATCAGGTCGCCAGAGACGAGCTCGATTTGGTCGACGATATCCTTGATGCGAGAGTAGTTGGGGGTACTCGTGCGGCGGTTCAGACCATAGACCTTGTAGCCTTTTTCCAGTAGCAGTTCTGCCAAGTAGCTACCATCTTGCCCGGTAACGCCTGTAATGAGTGCTTTTTTTGCCATGACCCTTCTCCTTTTACTTATTTATTAGTCTTTGTATATTCTAGTATACGCGAGAGCGTGTCAGAGAGCTCGATTTTGGGCTGCCAGCCAGTTAGAGTCCTAAATTTGGTAGTGTCGGCGACGAGGACGGGGACATCGCTGGCTCGGAGCTGAGCAGGATTGGATTTGATTTCGACCTGCAAACCAGTCAAGTCCTGCAGCAGGGTGATGATCTGTCTAACCGCGTAACCCTGACCTGAGCCGATGTTGTACACCTCTCCGCTTACTCCCAACTTTCCAGCCAGGACGTAGGCTTTAACCATGTCTTCGACATCGGTAAAATCACGGACCGAGTCGAGATTGCCCACGGTAATGACAGGCTCCGCGCCATTTTGGATGGCCACAAACTGTTTGACCAGCATGGGGATGACGAAGTCAGTGGTTTGGCCGGGACCAGTGTGGTTGAAGGGGCGTAGCATCACGACGTCCAGATCATAGCTCAGGTGGTACTCGAGCGCGAGCATCTCCTGCGTCACTTTAGAAACTGCGTAAGGATTGAGGGGTCGCAGTGGAGTCGTCTCGGAGATTGGCTGACTACCATCCCTCACTGCACCATACTCGTTGGCCGAGCAGATAGCGATGAAGCGAGCGGAGGGCGCATATTGTCTGAGCGCTTGGAGGATATTGTAGGAGACTGCGGTGTTGGCGTGCATAACCTGCAAGGCATTGTCTACGCTATTGTGGACGATCGAGATAGCCGCCAAGTGGTAGACGACGTCGGGACGGCTCGACTCGATCAAGCTTTTTGCGAAGGCAAAATCCGTGAGGTCGCCGGAAATTATGTGATCGCTTGGTAGGAGACCGGAGAGGTCTGAGGTGCTTTTGTAAACTGCACCGTAGATTTCGTTGCCCTGCTCTTTTTGCAGCTCTTTGATGAGATAGGTACCCACAAATCCACCGGCTCCGGTTACAAGAATTCGCTTGCTCATATTATCTCCCGATACCTTTATAGTGTAGACCAGCTGATTGCGCTTTACTGGGTTCGTACTGGTTGCGCGTGTCTAAGAAATACTTGGGTGCTTGCATGAGCGAGGCCACTTTGGCGAGGTCGAGAGAGACAAATTCGTCCCATTCCACGAGCAGCATTACGACGTGCGTGTCTTTGATAGCCGCGTAGGGGTCCTGGAAATCAGCCTCGACTTTGGGGTCGACAGTCTTGACAATAGCACCATGAGTCTTTAGCCACGGGATGACAGCGAGGGCGGGTGCGACGCGCGTATCGTTGGTATTTTTTTTGAACGAGAGGCCCAGGACCGCCACGGTCTTGCCACTAAATCCTCCGACTAACTCCTCGTACTGCGCCATGAGTTTGGGGATGCGCGCTTCGTTGAGTTCATCGATCGTGATAAAGAGACTGCCTGATTCACCGACGCTCTTGGCGTAGCTGGCAATTTCTTTGACGTCTTTGGGGAAACACGACCCACCATATCCTAGTCCAGGGTACCAGTAGTGCGGACCGATTCGCTTGTCTGCTCCAATACCTTTAATAACGTCTTCGATGCTCGCGCCGCTATGTTCACATAAATCGGCAATTTGATTGATGAAGGTGATGCGAGTGGCAAGATAATTGTTGGCTGCGTATTTAGTCATTTGAGCGCTTTCGGGACTCATAGAGATAATGTTTTTTGTGAGAGGTACATGGAGAGCGGTAAGGATTTCTTTGGCGCGGTCAGATTCGACCCCGATGACAATACGATCAGGATGGAGCGTATCTTCGACAGCAGTCCCTTCTTTGAGGAACTCGGGGACCGAGGCCATTTCAAAGGCGACATTAGTTTTGGCTTTAATGCTGGCCGCGACTTTGGCACCCGTACCGGGTGGGACGGTACTTTTGATGATCACGATGGCTCCTGCTTTGAGGTAGGGGGCGAGTGAGTCGGCCGCAGCGTAGACATATTTGAGGTCAGCAGGGCCATCCTGGTTTGACGGCGTGCCCACCATGATCATGACTATGTCGGCAGTTGAGATGGCTTCTTTATAGTCGGTCGTGAAGGAGAGGTTGCCGGCTTTTTGGGTTTCAATTAGGAGCTCGGAGAGTCCGGGTTCAAAAAAGGGCACAATCCCCTGCTTGAGCGAGTCGACTTTGCTTTGGTCGATATCTAGGCCGATGATACGGTTCCCCAGTTTGGCCAATACCGCGGATGTTACTACCCCGACAAATCCAGTCCCGATACAGGCTATATTCATATTTGTATATGATAACACTCCAGGTACCCATAGGGCCAGGCCTTTAAGGTCCCAGCATTTATATCTTCAAGGCCTGGCCCTGAAGGGAATTGATAATCGCTGCGAAGTCCGGGTTTTTGGTGATCATTTTCACGCCGTCAGAAACAGTGAACCAGCGGGCGTCGTAGTACTCGGATTTGAGGTAATCAAACCGAATGCCTGCCTGCGCAGGCAGGTGGACAAGATGCCAGACATCGTAATGGGCCATACATCCAACTTCCGGTCGGTTGATGGGTTTAACTGAGAGATTAAAGGGCTCAAGCAGGTCTTTGGTGATCGTCGTCTGTAGTTCTTCCATCATCTCGCGCACGGCGGTGTCGCTGGGAGTTTCACCGGGCTCGATATGACCACCCGGGGGGATCCAGTCGTTGGCTTTAATGTGGTGACCCAGATAAATTTTGCCGGCGACTTGGTCATAGGGGAGGAAAAATGCACAGTAGTGGAGTAGGTTGCCCTCGCCTTTGGTATGGCTATCCTGCGAGGCTTTGAGCGCTTTAAACTGCTCGACCGTGGCGGCACTAACCTGTGGGTGGGTATAGAGTTTTTCGATTTCGTCCCAGGCTGATTGCAACATAGTTATTCTTGATACTTTGTACACTCTGGCTCTTTGGCAGTTTCACAAATCAACTTGGTACAACCAAACAACTTACCGTTTTCGGCGAAACAGGTATTGCAACCATCGGACATCATGATACAGTTACTGGGAACATCTGGATTGACTATAGGTGGCTTCGTTTGCTGATACCAATACAAATAGCTCATCGCAGCAAGGATGCAGATAAATATAAATGACTTCATAGTCGGTATAGCTACCTTACATCTTGAATATAATATCTGACGCATTTGGGTGGTTGCTTAACGCCACAGGCCTTTTCAGTACAGCCACCGACTACCCCGTTGACTACAGAACAACTATTGCAACCATCAAACCAGGTCGCACAGTTTTGGGGTACTGGAGGGTGATAGGCACTATACCAGTACCAAAATGCGCCGAGGGCTAGAAGTGCGAAGAATATATATACTTTTCTCATGCAAGATAATCTTAGCACCTTGGTGCAAATCTCATCGCCAATTGTGGGAGAGCGAAGTGCAACCAGCGAAGATGTAGCAAAAAGTTATTGCTCAGTTGTGTCGGTATAGTCTTTGGGGGTAGTCTCTCCAGACGGAGATTCAAATAATTTTGCTGCAAAATCTGGGGCAACTCCCTTGATGAACGCTAATGCTGCGGTAAGATACTTGCCATCCAAAATTAAGGTTAACACAGTTTCTAACTCTCCGTCTGGAGGAAGTTTCGTTTCTGGAATTTTCATATTTGTGAGGATAATAACTTTTTGCTATATCGTCTAACGTCGCCTGTATATCTGATGTCAGGCGGATTTATAATTGCGGTACCGAATGCAATTGTACCGCAAATCCGCCTGATATGGGTCGAGCGACAGCCGGAGCGAGCCAGATATACAGTAGTTAGACGCCCCGAACGCAAACTGCTAAACTCCACCCTTTCAGAGCAGATGGCGTGAGAGCGCAGCGGGGCAAGCGCACCCAAGTACGCAAGTACATGGGTAAGCGCAGAGTTCAAAAAATATTTTTCAACCCTCAAAGATCTCTCGGAGAAAACTCATTTATCCTATTGGGCGAAGGCAGAGGGGAACTAAAGGGGTGAATGCCTGAAGCCCAATACATACATCATGTGATTTCATTCATTGGACTTGATTCCATTATTCTGTCGTTGTCTCCTATCGCCTTTTGTGTTAATGCAAGCTTATCGAGAATATTCCTGTATTCTATTTCTAATGTTCCATCTCGCTCAAAGAATTTTGTATTAGTGTCTTTTAGTAGGCTTCCTGTGGCGTGTGCTTCAAAAATTTTCCACGCGGCAAATTCAACACGCCACAGGAACTTCTCCTTGCCACTTAGTTGTTTCGTCCTGTTCGCAAACCAGTCTTCCATAAGCCTCATCGATTCTTCGTGAGAAGTAACTCTGCCTCTGTTCCCCCAGTTTATTGCGTCAGCTGCGTCGTTTGATATGTGGGTTCCAGTATCAAGAGATAGTTCTGCATATTTATGGATAGCTTCTAACTCCTCTGAATGTGTTGTCGTGTATTCGTGGTAGCGAATTGCTTTAAGGACTTCGTAAGTCAAATCCAACTCTCTTGACATCAACGAAATTCCTCCGTGGTGATAAGCAGTAGCCAAACTAATAATTGGCAGATCTACAATCTCAATAGTTCCAGTACCGTTTGATACCTCCTTGGTATAGTACTCCAGTATCATAGAAACATAATTCCTAATC
>CAYILS010000053.1:0-5896 GCA_964364325.1 uncultured Pseudomonadales bacterium | reverse complement strand
ACTTTAGGCCTACCTAGGGCCACTGCCATATCTACCATTTGCTGGTGTAGTGCAACTATCCTGGGCTGACCCAACTCCCTGAGTTTTAATATCTCGAGTTCAGTTAGCACTTTAATCCCCACCGCAAAATCTTTTTTAACTATTTTGAATAAGTAGGGAAGATTGCTTAACCCAACTTGGAGAAGAGAACTTAAGTGTAGTTTTTTAACCCTATTCAAAATTATTCCGACCTGACTAGAGGTAGTCATCTCCCTAGCTATTGCCTCTACTCCCGGCACGCACACAATTTTTGCTTTTGGTTTGGTGGTGATCATTTTGCCACCTCAACTCTACAATTTTTGTAGGTCTCAAATAGTGCTGACTCGATGTCTAGTGCAGTTTCTAGCTTATTTGGGACTGTTTTTCTATCTCCCAGAATAGCATCGATAAAAGATCTATTCTCGATGTAATATGCCTCTCCGTTGGCTTTGGGGTTCAGGTTAAAGATAGATGTCATCTTAGGTTTGATTTGTGAGGGTTCGATCTTGGTCACTTTCTTTCCCTGAGTTATGACTATTTCTTGCCCATCAGTCTTAAGTAGTGCTTTCTCGAACGTTATCTCAAACTTGTTTTGGGCGACATCACGCTTCGCTACACTCCACGAGAGGAACACGTTACCACTAAAGTTTGGATAAACTAGGGTCGCACTCACCTCATCATCCAAATCAGGTGAATAAATATTTTTGATTACCGCTTTGATATTTTTTGGTTTACCAAAAAATAGATTGAGGAGCGAGAAAAAGTGCGGTCCCGGGTTCATCAGCACACCTCCCCCAGATAGTTTCTTGTTAAACATCCACCCCTGCTTTGCTCCAAATACTTCACCGTGCTCAAACCTTCCTGTAAAGCCAGTCACATCCCCATAAGTTCTACTTTTGATAATCCGCTCAACTTCAGCGTAAATCCGGTTATTGAGTAGGGTATAGCCTGCGTGAATAATTTTGTTAGTTTTGATCTTTCGCAGCTGAGCTAGTTGATCTGCGTTTAGCGTCACTGGTTTCTCGACAAAAACGTGCAAATCATTTTTTATGGCAGTTTTGATCAAATCCAAGTGAGTGAATGTCGGGGTAATAATATAGACGGCATCAATTGCCTGTGCACGACAAGCATCATCCAGGGAGGTATAAAAATCCCCTGAGATCCCCATGCTCTTGACCGTGTTGTATAAAGCAACGTTGGTATCGATGAGTGCCACTATCTCAACTTCTCTAAAGGTGTTGAGAATCGACATATGGAGGGTCCCCATTTTACCCAGTCCCGCAATCGCAATTTTGATTTTTTTGGGTTTGAGTACTTTGGCTGAGCCTACCGCAAATGACATTGGGCTAAAGTTGTACCGCTTGAGGATAGGGTTGGGTTTGCAGTTTGTATCTTGGGTCGAGCCCAGCACATTGTCTCTATAAATCGGCGGATTGGGTAGCACGCTAAATACCTTGGAGAGCAAGAGTCCCATCCACACAGGTACGTGGACAAGCTTTGTTTTGGTAATGGTCTTGTAGAGCGTGTTGTAAGTAATTGCAGCACGAGACCCCACATCAAACTCACTCGAATTACTCGCGTTATCTAGGATCACTTGTTCTATGATGTGCGCTAAATCACCTACTTCAATCGGGTATATCTTGGTCTCCCCGTCTCCAAATACTGGAACATATGGCAAGAGGCTAGCAAGTGACTTGATTTTGTTAAAGAGTCCCCGCTCACCTTCTCCATACACGAGGCTGGGTTTGAGGATGATCCAGTTGAGGCCACTTTGTCGCACCAACTCATCACTTTGGTTCTTCGTGATCGCATAGACTCCCTGCTTTTTTATTTTGGTTGCTTGAGAACTGATATGAATCAGTTTACTCACTTTATTTACTTTACTTGCCGCAATTAGCTTTGCTGTACCCGCTGTATTTACCAGGTAGCTGAGCGTCGGGTGGTAGGGATTAGCTGCCAGGTTTACAACCACGCTACTCTTGGGGATAGTTCGCTTTAACGACTCCAAATCGGTCAGGTCCCCGTGTACGACCTGGACGTTTTGGTTTAGAGTAAAAGCGGGGATAGAGTTGGGTCTCAGTAGGGCATAAACATGATAGCCTTCAGTGCTTAAGAAATTAACCAATGACTGACCAATAAAACCGTTTGCCCCTGTCACATAAATTATTTTCTTCATATACTTCGTATTTTCCAACCAGGGATTTTGGCTAGGATTTTAAATCCATCCAGGATAGAGAATCCCTTATATTTGTCATGATATATAGTATCAACTATGACTGTTTCGTATTTCAATTTGTTGTCTCCGATTTTAGCAACTACTTCGGTCTCTACTTCGTAACCATTTGACTCCCACGTGACACTTCCGTATCCCCTTTTGGAGAATGCTCGATACCCACACATCATGTCGGTAATTCTAACAGAAAAAAGTATTTGCATGGCATAAACCATAATTACATTACCGAGTTTACGGTGGAAAGGTATATCAGTTTTCAAGATTCTAACTCCAAGCACAATATCTTTCTTCTTGTCTAATAATTTCGTAAATTCACGAATATGCTTGGGATCATGTTGATTATCACCATCCATATAAATAATACCTTTAGCTCCCAATTTCCACGCCATCTTAGCGCCTTTTTTCATAGCGAATCCTTTACCTGAATTCTTGGCAAGATTTAGGACAATAATATTTGGAAAATCACGAAGGACGTCGGCCGTGTTGTCTGTTGAACCATCATTGACCACAATAAGATGTTTATGGAACTCTAGAATCCGGTTCAAACACTTACGGATCCGCATCGCCTCGTTAAACACTGGTATAACCACGTAGTATTTTGTCATATTTCTCTAGTGATATTGTACTATAGACAACTCCCTCAAATTTGCTACAGTTAAAGCATGAGTCCAACAATTGATCTATCCGAACGCGCGAGTGAGGGCAAAAAAACGATTGGTAGATCGGTTTCGATCAACGGAGTGCATGCGGTCGACCTCGACATTAAACAATCCGAAAACCTAAATGACCCACTCCTCGACATCAATTTTAAGGTCAACAATCCGATTGGCCGCCTGTGGTTAGCTCTCAAACGCATCTGGAAATCACAAAACACGATCATCTCGCTGCGCTTCACCATTCCCCTGCTCGTCCTCCCGGTGGCGCTCTATGTCCTCTACTTGTTGTGGCAGGGAAGGGGAGCTAGCATCCCCATGTCCAAGCTCGGTGTGATCCACGAGGTCAATATGGCTGGGACTCCCCGCGACATCCTGGTCTTGCCCACCTCGGATGTCTATGTCATCGACTACGTCCACAACTTCAACTGGACGACGAGGCTGGCAGAAAAGCCAGTGATCGTGGTTGGCACCTATCATGCGGCGAGTAACACTCTCAAAGTCGAGAGTCTGACTCCGTACTCCCAGCTAGATCTGCCGCCAGTCGTCACTAGTCCCACGACCCCCAAGTCTGTTTGGGACAATATCTGGGACTTTATCACCCAATTTAAGTAGTATTTTTTCTCATTGACATTCGGGTAGTATTCGTATAATAATTAAGGTGATACTAGTATAGTTAGGAGGGAATATATGACTGCCCAGTCAAAATCAATTGTTATTTACGAGATAGGCAAAGGAAAAAAGATAGAGGTGCCTATCGAGAAAGAGTCGGTGTGGCTAACTCAAAAACAAATGTCTGAATTATTTGGGAAAGAAGTGAACACGATTATTGAGCATATTGGCAATATCTATCGAGAAAGAGAGCTATTGCGTCGACCAACTACTCGGAAATTCCGGGTAGTTCAACTTGAGGGGAAAAGGCGAATAATCCGTAATTTGGACCACTTCAATCTTGACATCATTATCTCAGTTGGATATAGGGTCAAGTCCCTCCGAGGTACCCAGTTCCGCATTTGGGCCACCAAAACACTCAGAGACTATATTTTGCGAGGATACGCTCTCAACTCTCATCGCATAGCTGACACGGGCTTGGACGAGCTCGAACGGGCTGTCAACTTGATTAGGCAAACCTTGGGTTCTCGAGTTTTAACAGGGAGTGAAGCCAAGGGGGTGCTCAAAGTTATTGCAGACTACGCCCACTCGTGGTTACTCATGCACAAATACGACGAGGGTGAAGTAGCCTTATTTGCAAAAACCAAACCAAAATACGTCCTTACCTACGATGTGGCAACCGACTTCATTCGTCAACTAAGCGAGAGTCTGCATCAAATTGATCGAGCTGCCAAGTTTGTCGGCATGGAGAGGAGTGACAACGGCCTGGACCGCATCATCGGCAGCATCAACCAAACCTATGCGGGCAAAGATTTATATAAATCTGTCGAGGAAAAAGCTGCTCACCTACTATACTTTGTCATTAAAGATCACCCGCTGATCGACGGAAACAAACGTAGCGGATCGCTGCTTTTCATCCATTACCTCGCCCAAAATGGATTGCTCTTCCGTGAGTCAGGTGAGCGCACGATCAACGACAACACCATCGTCGCACTCGCTCTCCTCATATCACAGAGTCATCCAAGTGATAAAGAGATCATGATCAGACTCATTACTAACTTATTGACTTAATTCTCTTTACGATGCGCTCACTGCTCTTGCCGTCGCGAACTTCGTGGAATAACGCTAATGTCCGCTTGCGTTCACCTTCATACTTTTTGCTCCATTCCTCACTCGTTGCCGCCAGCTGTATTGCCTCCTCCCAGCTCTTGGCTTTTGGGCCAGGCGTAACGGTATCGTAATCCATAAAAAATCCTTGGTCGTTATCTCTGTAGTCAGCCAGGTCAAAGGGAGTAAACACAATGGGTCGATCGAGTAATAAAAAGTCAGTATAAATACTGGAGTAGTCGGTGATGAGCACATCGATCTGGGGAAGGAGCGTACAGATATCCTGCGCAATATCTCCCTCACTCAGCAATTGAACATTCTCCACTTTGTCTTTGGCTAAGTCATGCAGTTTCACCAGCAACTCTATTTGGGGATATTTTTTGAGTGCCTCACTCAGCTCCTCTACCTGCTTGATCCCTGTTCCCTGACTCTCAGTGCGGTGCGTGGGGGCATACAAAACTTTAATTCTCTTACTTTTACCACTCTGCTTGTGGCCACCACTCATCAAATGGTCATGGCGAGGATATCCCAGGATTTCAATTTGCTTAGCCAACCCGCCAAAAACTTGGGTCATTTTTTGTTGACCCAAAGCCGAGGTTGTCACCACTAGGTCTTGGCTCGGCATCAAGTTGTAAGGCAGCCAGTTAATACCGTTGTACCATCGCCAGGTAAGGAGATACGCATACAACAACACCAATTTGTTGATTATTTTGCTGACTATGTCCATCTGCCCGACCGCCTCTAGGTCGCGTTGACTCATTTTTGCCAAGTGGTAAGCCTTGGGTCCCAGTCCATGCCACAGCTGCACTCGCCTCGTTTTGGCGGAGATGGTGTAACTGGGCAAATCGTGAGCAGCATCCACACAGGTTATAGCCACCCCCGCTCGCATACACGCCCAGGTAGCACGCAGGCTGCCAAAGTATGCGACTTTGCCTCCACTTTGCTTAACTAGTGCATGAGCCAGTTTGTTATTGGTGACCCACAATACGTCAATTTCAGGGTGATTACGACTCACGTACTCGAACAAATATTTGCTATTATCGCTATACTTTCCGCCTTTCCAGGCACCAAATACCCAGAGGTTCTTTTGCTTGGGGACAATTTTGGCCAGACTAAATATCGTCACCTTCGCTAGCTCTCTAATCAGGTCGCGGGCTGTATACTTAATTGGCATCTATCCTCGCTCTCGCCTCATTGACCTGCGCTAGATCACTCTCGGTATCTACCTCTCCCCACGCCTCTTCGCCGATCATCTGAACTTGGATGGGGAATT
>CAYILS010000052.1:736-6255 GCA_964364325.1 uncultured Pseudomonadales bacterium | reverse complement strand
GCGGACATTTCTACTTTGCCGAAAGAGGACATTATCACTTTGCACTAACACTTACCGACCATCGATTTGACATCACCTCAAAAGGTGCTATAAATGAGCCATAACTAAATAGTGATCTTGATCTGCTTTGGCAAGCAGGGAGTCACAACAACAAAGCAGTTTCGACATCAGTCGGAAAAGTAGGGTGGAACCGCGCAGGTACTTTTACCTCCGTCCCTAGTAATACTTACTAGTGAGGAGGTTTTTTTATGCCAGCTACGCTCGCCGACATCATCAGTCTCGCTAAACGTCGCGGATTCTTATTCCCTGGTTCCGACATCTACGGCGGACTCGCCAATACTTGGGATTATGGTCCCCTCGGAGCCGAGCTGAAGAAAAAAATCAAAGATCTCTGGTGGAAAACCTTTGTCACCGATCGCGAGGATATGGTGGGGCTCGATAGCTCGGTGATTTCTAGCGCCAAGGTATGGGAAGCATCTGGTCATGTGGCGAGCTTTGCCGACGCTATGGTGGACTGCAAGACCTGCCACGCCCGTACTCGTGCCGACCACTTAATCGAAGACTTCATGGAAAAAATCGGCCAGCCACTCAAGGTCGAAGGCAAGTCGATGGAGGAGTTAACCGCCCTCGTCGTCGACAACAAAATCCCTTGTCCTACTTGCGGTGGCAAGGACTTAACCGAAGCTCGCTCGTTTAACCTGTTATTCCCCGTCCACCTGGGTATCCTGGCCGCTACCGCCGACCTCGCTTATCTGCGCGGAGAGACGGCTCAGGGCATCTTTATCAACTTCAAAAATATCACCGACTCGACTCGCGTGAGACTGCCTTTTGGGGTAGGGCAGATGGGGAAGAGTTTCCGCAACGAGATCACCAAAGGTCAGGCTACTTTCCGCACCGTGGAGTTTGAGCAGGGAGAGATCGAATACTTCTTCAATCCCGAGACAGAGAAATGGGAAGAACTATTCAATAACTGGCTACATGCAATGATGACATTCGTTACTTCCACGCTTGGCATCCAAGAAAAAAATCTGCGGGTCCGCGAGCACGACGATCAGGAGCGCAGTTTTTACAGTAAGCGCACTGTGGATCTGGAGTATCAGTATCCCTTTGGTTTTAAAGAACTCTGGGGTTTAGCATACCGCACCGACTACGATTTAGGCCAGCACATCAAACACAGCGGCAAAGACCTGAGTTACACCGACCCCTTCACGCTGAAAAAGTTCGTCCCCCATGTGATCGAGCCGGCAGTCGGTATCGACCGTCTCGTGCTCATGGTCCTCTGCGACGCGTACTGGAATGACGAGGAGAACCATCGTATCGTCCTGCGTCTTGCACCCAACCTCGCGCCCTATAGCGTGGCTGTCTTCCCGCTGCTACGCAACAATGAAACGTTAGTGGGCAAAGCTAAAGAGGTCTTTGACAGTCTTAAGGTCAAATTCAGGACTGCCTGGGATGATCGTGGCAATATCGGTAAACGCTATTTCTACCAAGACGAAATGGGTACGCCGTTTTGCGTAACCATCGATCATCAGACTTTAGAAGATGGCATGGTCACTGTCCGCGACCGCGACACGACTAAACAGGAAAGAGTGTCGATAGATAAACTTACGCAGTACATTACCTCGAAGCTCTAGGGAGTCTCCTTAATAGGAATTCCCGAGTGCAACTCGAGAAGGGCTCGTCGGCAGACGAAAGGAGACTCCCTATGGTACTATCATTAGGTATGACAAAATCTGCCCTAGCCGTAGTCATTGCGTTAACACTCGCCGTAGTAGTGGGCCTCGTCCTCGTCATAAACAAGAAAAAATCCGCCACCCCCGGCACTACTGACAACACGGTCGTCGATCTGCCGATCAACACCATTCCACTTGCAGAGCGCCCCTTTATCACCCTTTTACCTGACTCTACCGGCCGCAGTCTCGATATTCGGCTCTCTGGCGCACCAACTGAAGGAGAACTCGAATACGAGATGATCTACAACGCCTCAGGCAAGCAAGAAGGGGCGCTCGGCAGCATCTTTTTAAGCAGCGAAAAGCAGCCAATCATCAAATCGATTCTGCTGGGCAGCAAATCAGGCGGCGGCAAGATCACCTACCACGACGGTGTAACTGGTGGCTCTATCACCGTGACTTATAGTGAGACCAGGCTCAAAGAGAGCTGGAACTACCTTCACTTTGCCGCGGACGACCCTAGTTTTTCTGCGACCGATGGCAGGTTTAGTGTGACGCTAGGGAAGACCGCACTCAAAGACGAATCGGTTATCATTAGTATGAAGACCTTTGGCTACGAAAAGACGGGCTTGCCGGATGGCGCCAAAGTCGTAGCCGGCCCATATGGCTACTTTACCCAGACTCCCATCAAAGGGACTGCTAGCGTGGAGCTCAAGCTCCCGGCAGGTGAACACGTCAACCCCACACTCTACGAATGGAACGGGACTACCTGGAAAAAACTACCCAGCAAACTATCTGCTGATTCTGTCACTGCCACTGCGACGGGCTCGGTCTTCCTCGTCACCGCCGAGTGATTGTAATCCAGCATATTACTTGTACTCGATATATCTATATTCATCCCATACATGTGTCCCTCGATCACCTTGAACACATTTACCCCCACACGATTCTCTCTCATATCCTGAAAAAATATCTACAATTTCGTCTATTCCAGACAAGAGGAGTAATCCACCATCAATCAAAGAACCAAGGGCCTCACGACGGAATTGGTCAGGATTATCTAAATACCAAAATCCTAGACCTAAGCAGATGATCATACTAGCAAGTGGCCATTTACCTGCCTGAGATGATAAATACCTATTCATATCCACTCCACTCTCAATCTTTTGTACTCCAGATCTGTAATTCCCGAGCATCACACCAGTTTCGACATAAGACGGCTCAATCTCAACTGCCGTAATCGATCTACCGCCAATCATGCTAATAGCGCTAGTTACACTGCCTACATATGCAAAGCCCTCAATAATAGGACCAGCTAAATGAGCTTTCCCTATAGTCCCATCTTTTCTATACCCAGAAAGCAAGGTGTGAGCTGCGGTTTTGCGTATCCCAAAATCTTTTAGGGTATCACCATATGCTGAGCTAAATTCACCATTTTTCATTGCAGAATTATATCACTATAAGATAAGTCTAGAGAGAAAAAGATCTTATAATATATGATTCGGGTATCATTCGGTAAATAGAACAAACAGTATTTTGCTAGTACAAAACCGTTGACAACTGTATCACATTGGTCTTAAATAAAGTTATAGGAATAAACAGGTATTAAGACTTATATGTTTGTCGGCACATACTACCATACACTCGAAGATCAAAATCGAGTCTCCGTCCCCAAGGCTTTTCGCACTGAACTTACCCCTGGCTCTATCATCACCAAAGGGCTCGATGGCTGCCTTTTTATCTTTACCGGTGAGTCCTGGAATAAACTCGTCGAAAAACTACAGTCGCTACCGCTAACCAGCAAACCGGCCCGGGATTTCCTCCGCTTACTCACCTACAATGCGGTACCCCTCGACACCGACAAGCTCGGTCGCACCCATCTCTCGGACAATCTCGTCAAACTAGCTGGCATCAAAAAAGACGTCGTCTTTGCCGGAGCCCTAACTAGAGTTGAGATCTGGGACAAAGCTACCTATCACGCCTATGTCGACGGTCTTACCTCATCCGAAAGCGAACTCGAATCATCTTTATCAGAGCTGGGGATATAACTATGAATTATCCCATCCACACGCCCGTCATGCTAGCAGAAGTCCTCCACTACCTAGACCCCAAACCGGGCAAACGGTTTATCGATGCCACGCTTGGCTATGCAGGACATACCCTCGAGTTACTCAAAGCTGGCGCCGAAGTAGTCGGGGTCGACCGTGACGAGGACTTACTCAACATCGCGATAGAGCGTATCACCCAGGCTGGTTTTATCAAGCAGTTCACCCCCCTAAATGTCGCCTTCTCCGAAGCTCTAGACAAAGAGAAGGGGATGTTAGAGGGCAAGTTCGACGGAGTTTTATTTGATCTTGGCGTCAGTTCCTATCAGCTCGATACCCCCGAGCGCGGCTTCTCTTTCCGCTACGACGCTCCGCTCGACATGAGGATGGACAAAAAACTTGGCGTCACCGCGGCCGATCTCGTCAATGGTCTAGGCAAAAACGAACTGGTTGAGCTCTTTACCACCCTGGGCGAAGAGGGTAATGCCAAGCGCATCGTCAATGAAATCTGTGCCCGGAGGCTCAAACAAAAAATCGAAACCACCGAGGAATTAGCCAGTCTGATCATCTCCGTTGTGGGTCGCTCACGCGGCATCCACCCAGCTACCAAAGTGTTTCAAGCTCTGCGTATGGCGGTCAATAGTGAGCGCCTAGAACTCAAAGCCGCTCTGCCCTCGGCTTTGAGTTCTCTCAAGGAGGGCGGCTTGATCGTGACCATCTCATTCCACTCCCTCGAAGACCGCATCGTCAAACAATGGATGAATGATGCCGAGTCCGCCGGTCAAATTGAAGTGGTCACCAATGGTGTTGTCGAGCCCAGTTCACAGGAGATCGCCAAAAATCCGCGTTCTCGCTCCGCCAAATTAAGAGCATGTAGGAGGTTGTCATGAAACTAATCAAAGCGCTCTCAGCCCTCATCGTAGTCTTGATGATCGCTAGCGTGACCCTCACCAACCGCAATGTCGACGAGTCGCTCGTTGTGAACGATTTGACCAACTCAATTACCAGCTTGCAAAACCAAAACACTATTTTGCGCGCCCAGGTCGCTGCTGCCGGCTCTCTGAGCACCTTAAGCACCAAGATCGCGGAAGCCGGGTTTGTGGAATCGCCAAAAGTCGTAGCCTTGCCCACCCCTGCGTCCGTGGCTGCTCGCTAGTTCGATATAATACATGTTATGCAAACACGCGTACAACAGCTTTTTGTCTGCTTCCTCTTTGGTTTGATCATTATTATCTTGCGCCTCAGCTACTGGCAGATCGTCAAAGCCGAGGAGTTGGCGCTTGCCGCCTACGACCAGTACGCCTCCAAAGACATCGTCGATGGAGAGCGAGGCTCGATCATCACCTCTGACGCCTTCCCTCTCGTGCTCAACCAAGCGGTTTACTCCCTGGGCGCCTATATGCCCGCAGTAGTTGATGCGCCTACTCGGATTGTCGACCAGCTACTACCCATGATCAAGCTCGAGCTCGACGACCCTGCTATCGCCACCGACCCAGCCAAACTGACTCCCGCCCTGACTGAGCTAAGCGCCTCCACCAAAGCCACCATGCTCGACCGTCTCAGCAAGTCCGGTTACAGTGTTTTGGCTCGTACCCTCAGCGTGAGCGAGAAGGCTCAGATCGAAACGCTGGGGATCAAAGGGCTTTCCTTCGACCAAACCTTTATCCGCGAATATCCAGAGGCCTCTATGTCCGCCCAGGTCACTGGGTTTGTGGGTAGGGACGACGTGGGCAAACCCTTGGGCTATTTTGGACTCGAGGGGTACTATGACCGCGAGCTCTCGGGGCGCAGTCGCATCGAAAAA
>CAYILS010000052.1:0-726 GCA_964364325.1 uncultured Pseudomonadales bacterium | reverse complement strand
AAAAACAAGAAAAAGACGCCGGGGGTAACCCGCTCCTCATCGGCGACTTCCAGCTCATGAGGGGGAGGAGTGGTCGTACCCTCAAACTCCACTTACAGCGTGGTACGCAGTATCTCGTCCAGGAGGAGCTCAAAAAAGGTATCGAGCGCTACGGAGCCAGCGCAGGAGAAGTGATTATCATGGACCCCAAAACCGGAGGTATCCTGGCCATGACTAGTTGGCCCACCTACGACCCCGCCAAGTTCCATCTCTACGACACTAGTCTTTACAAAAATCCCGCGGTCGCCAACTCGTACGAGCCGGGCAGTACCTTCAAAGTCTTGGTTATGGCCGCGGCCTTCAACGAAGGGGTCGTGAGCGAAGAAGACACATGTGATATTTGTGCTGACGCGTACCCAATCGGCAAATACCACATCAAAACCTGGAACAACGAGTACAAAGCCGACGCTAGCCCAGAAGATATTATTGTGCACTCCGACAACGTCGGGATGGTCTGGGCACAGCAGAAGTTGGGCGGGGAGAAAATGCTTGAGTATCTGAAAAAATTTGGCATCGGGCAAAAAACCGGTATCGATATGCAGGAAGAGGTTACGCCTAGCTTACGCACCAAGTGGGGTGACATTGACTACGCCACCTCGTCCTTTGGTCAGGGTATTGCCGTGACCTCAATCCAGATGCTCTCGGCCGTGGGAGCGCTCGCTAATGGCGGGGTACTCATGGAGCCCC
>CAYILS010000051.1:0-6304 GCA_964364325.1 uncultured Pseudomonadales bacterium | reverse complement strand
CAAACAAGCCTACATAGCCCGCACCACCGCGGTTCTGCGGCGCTTGCGGGAAGATGGCTATATCACCAAAGACGAAGAGACGGCCTCACTGAACGAGCTACCAAATATAGAGTTCCGCAGTCAGTCAGCGGCGCTCAAGGCCCCCCACTTTGTGTTTTATGTTAAAGATCAACTTGTAGAACTACTGGGCGAGGCACTGGTTGAGGAAGGTGGCTACACCGTGACTACAACGCTCGACACTGAGCTGCAAGACTTTGCCCAAACGGCAGTGAAAGAAGAAATTGATAAACTGGAAAAAGTGCACGTGACTAACGGGTCGGCGATGGTGATGAATCCGCAAAACGGCGAGATCCTGGCGATGGTGGGATCCAAAGATTATTTTGCACCTGATTATGATGGACAGGTTAACGTGGCGCTGTCCCTGCGACAGCCAGGGTCAGCTATCAAGCCTGTCACCTATGCGACCGCTTTTGCCAAAGGTTATTCTCCTTCTACCATGCTCCTCGATGTACCTACCAAATTTCCTGGCTCTAAAGAAGGCGAGTTTTATGAACCCAAAAACTACGATGGCAAATTCCATGGCCCCATCCAGCTCAGATTTGCCCTTGGTTCGTCACTCAATATCCCAGCCGTCAAACTGTTGTCACTCGTGGGACTCAAAGATATGCTCCAGACCGCTTATGATATGGGTTTTGATACCCTAGAACCTACCGCCCAAAACATGACGCGCTTTGGACTCTCGGTGACCCTGGGAGGCGGCGAGGTGCGGCTGTTTGACTTGGTGCACGCCTACTCGGCTTTTGCCAATGGCGGGGAAAAAGTTGAGCCGGTCTCGATTCTCAAAGTGACTAAAGATGGCAAAACACTCTACGAAGCCAAGCAAGCCAAAAAGCAGCGAGTGCTCACGGAAGAAGTGGCATTCTTAGTCAATCATGTGTTGTATGACAATAACGCGCGACTTCTCACTTTTGGATCCAATAGTTTCCTCAATATGAATGGCAAGTCGATCGCGGTCAAGACTGGTACCACGAATGATAAGCGTGATAACTGGACGATCGGGTGGAGTACTCACGCAGTCGTTGGTGTGTGGGTCGGCAATAATGACAATAGCGCGATGAAAGAAGTGGCCTCGGGTGTGACTGGTGCCTCGCCAATTTGGCGCAAGATTATCTTGAAGACCTGGGAGAAATATAAAGGCGACGACTTTAAGGCGCCAAGCGGAGTCGAGGCTCGGCAAGTCGATACGGTTTCGGGTTATCCCGAGCATGATGGCTACCCCACTAGAGCTGACTATTTTGTCAAAGGCTCAGCACCGACCGAGCCCGACCCAATCCACACCAAAGTCAAAATTTGCCGTAGTGACGAGAATAGGTTGGCTAGTGAGGTCGATATCGCGCGAGGTGAATATAATGAAAAGGAATACTATGTGCTCAAGCAAGAGAGCACGGCTTGGATCAATGATATCCGGGCATGGATAGACGGTCAGGGTGAGGTGAAATACAAAGTCCCAACCGAATACTGCAGTACTGACACCGATACAGTGATTGGCTTTGAGAAGCCAGGGAATCATGAACGGATTAATAATCGTACCTTTGATGTGCGGATACGCACTACGACTTCGAAAGAAATTGAGTGGACCAGATTGTATATAGATGGCTCACAAAAAGAGAGTTTTAATGGTGATAAAGTGGTCAGTACCAGTGTGACAGTAGATACGGATAAAGCCTATGAACTAAAGGCAGTGGTCCACTTGAAAGATGGAACAGAGAAGGATACGACAGTTAAAATTGGGGTAAACGTTGATTGGGATTTTGCTCCTTCACCTTCTCCATCACCTAGTCCATCTCCTTCTCCATCTCCGACACCACTAATACTTTCTCCTTAAGATTTGGAATCAATCTGAAGTTTTTCTTTGAGGGTTTTGAGGATCAGGTTTTTGTCTGCCTCAACTGATTTGGCACCTGCGTCCCAGGTCATGGTCAGGAGATAATTGTTAGTTTTATCATCCATTTTAGTCATAGATTTGCAGGAGATGCTTTGCCAGCTTACTTTTATGTTTGAAAGTGCATCTTGGATATCAGCGTAAGCGACAGATGTAGGTGCGAGGAGCGAGAGATCTAGTGATGTGGTATGGCTAAACTCTGAGACGATGCCGGTGTATGACTTTGTCAATGGCATGAGGGCGTCGGTCACAAGAGTATAAGCGGTTGGTTCGACCGTACCTACTAACTGTTCTTTAACGAAGATTTGGTATTTCTTGTTGATTTGGTAATTGGCGATACCAAGCGAGGACATAAGCGTTACAAGGGATTCGGCAACAGGGGAATTACTAGCGACAGTGAGGAGTCGGCCTTCAAGATATTTGTCAGCCGATTTGCGGAAAACCTTGCCAATTTCAAACACCATGATGTTTGCTTGTTTATGTTTAAAATAAGTGGACAACACGTGAGTGAGACCGGGAGTGAGGTGAGTGCGGAGAGCGTTTTGATCGCTACTGAGAGCGTTGGCTAGTACCACCTCGTCCTGGTTGCCACCCATACTGATCAGAGAGCTAGTGATGTGTTCGTGGGCACCCTGGGCGACCAGGAGATCACGCAGTCGCTCTTCAAAGTGGTAAACCTGGGGAGTGAGGTCAAGGGGCACCGGGGTACTGAGTGGTTGCACTGGGATATTTGTGTAGTTGTAGATGCGGAGGATGTCTGAGACCAAATCATCCTCGACTTCGACGTCGGTGCGGAAGTACGGGATCTCGACGGTGAGCGTACCCTCCCCTTCTTCGACTACGCTGTATTCGAGTGATTTGAGGATTTTTTTGGCTGTTAGCATGGTGAGGTCCATGCCAGAGAGGAGATGAAGTCGGCTGAGACGCAGAGTCATGGTCTTGGGCAGGACAGGACTGGGGTAATAATCATCGTTTGCATAGTAGGTACCCCCAGCAATCTCGAGAATGAGATCGGTAGCACGAGCGAGCGCGAGATCGATGGCGCGGGGATCGAGGAACTTGTCATCACGAGAGACTGTTTCGTTCATAATCTTGAGTTGCCTAGAGGACTTTCTAATCACACGAGAATCATAGTTGCCGGAGTCGAGAATGATATCAGTAGTGGCTGTGGTGACACCTGTCTGTTTGCCCCCGACTACGCCGAGGATAACGATTGGCACTCCATCTGAGGTAAGGACGTGGGTATCGGCCGTGAGGTTCACGTTGGTGCCCAGTAGCGTTTGAAGGGTTTCGCCAGACTTAGCTTTTCTGATGGTAATGTCCCCTCCTGGTAATTTGGTGATATCTTGCGCGTGCATGGGCTGGCCGTACTCCACCATGACAAAATTGGTGATGTCGACGATGTTATTAATCGACTCCATGCCATAGGCACTAAGCCGCTCAGTTAGCCAGGCAGGTGAAGCGCCGACTTTAATCCCTTTAATCAAGCGCGTTTGGAAGCGTTTGACTACCGGAGTTTGAATATCGATTTTAATCAACTCTTTTGGATCCGCGACTTTTCCTGGTTTGGTGCTGAGTTTGGGGAGTTTGAGGGGGACTCCTTCAAAAGCGGCGAGATCGCGCGCGGCGCCGATCATCGAGAGCCAGTCAGATCTGTCCATACGGTGCTCGAGATCGAGCACGTTTTTGTCATCAAGTGGTTTATCCAGCATAAGGCCGAGTTGGGTGAAGCTAGCCGCGAGTTCTTTAGCTGATTTACTCGTTTCGACGTAGTCTTTGATCCAGATTAGTGGGACTTTCATAGATAGACTATCTCACCTCCATAGAGTTTTCTGATATCGGTGATGCCGTATTTGGACATGACGAGGCGGTCGAGACCCATGCCAAAGGCAAAGCCACTATAGACCTCAGGATCAATACCACAGGCTTTGAGGGTGTTATAGTGGATCATGCCTGAGCCTAAGACCTCGATATAACCGCGGTATTTGCAGACCTGACAGCCTGAGCCATGGCAGAACCTACACTCCATGTCGACGCCCATACCTGGACTAACCTCGGGGTAGTACTTGTAGCGGAAACGCAGTTTGACGTCCTCTCCGAAGAGGAACTGGTGGAATTTGGTGAGCGTGTCTTTGAGGTGGCCAATGGTGATGCCTTTGTCGACTACGAATCCTTGGTACTGGTAGAAGAAGGCGGAGTTGGTCAGGCTGGTGGTCTCGTTGCGGTAGCACTTGCCGGGGACCACGACTCGCATAGGTGGCTTGTGTTCGCTTAACATCCGAGCCTCAATAGAAGATGTCTGAGTACGCAGTAATAGATTTGGCTCTTGGATAAAGAGTGAGTCTTGCAGGTCGGTGGCTGGGTGACCATCGGGCAGGTTGAGCCGGCGGAAGTTGTACTCGACATCTTCAATCTCTGGTCCCTCTCCGATCGAGAATCCCTGCCTAGTAAAGAACTCGTTCATTTCACGAATGATCACTGTCGTTGGATGGAGGCGACCGATGGTCTTGATTTGGCCAGGTATGGTCAAATCAGATGCTAGGAGAGAGGAGTTAGATGCTAGGAGTTTGGATTTGTCTTTAATCTCTGATTCTTGAGATTTTTTCAGCTCGTTTAGCACGGGACCATACTTTTGTTTGTCCTGCAGGGTCAGACCCTGTAGACTTTTGAGTAGCTGGGTAGTACTCCCCTTTTTGCCGAGGTATTTGACGTAAAGTAGATCAAGCTTGGCCTGGGTTTTGACTGAGTCTAAATCGGTGGCAAATTGCGATTCAAGTTTGGTAATCTCTTCCGATAGATTTGTATTGGTAGTGTTACTATGTTCGACCCCTAGGGCCCTTCGTAAAACATGGTAACGCTTGATGACTGGTTCATTCACGACATAATGAACGAGAGTTGAGTTGTCAGTGTGTTCGATTTGAGTAATAGTGATGGGCCAGATGGACTCACCTGTTTTTAGCTGGGTTCCACCGTCAGGGATGTGGTAGTCGCTCCTAATGGAGAGGACACGGAGTTTTTTGCTGGTCGGGAGTTTTTCTGGCAGCCAGTTGGCCATTTTCTTTAATTCTTCCAGGGTGACAAATTGAGTTTTGATTTCAGGTTGGGTATCAACTAATTTGGTTAGCTCGGTGTTCAATCTATCTAAATCTAATTGTTCGACTCCTTCGTATTCGATAAAGAGCTTTTTGCCGATTCCGTGCATTCCTCGAACAGGAATGAGCGTCGGATAAACTTGGCGAGTGATGAGATCTACTAAATGACCAGAGGCATGCCACTGCATGTGTTTGAGGCGGAGATCCCAATCTATTGAGAGAGAGATCTTGTCACCGACTGCGAAGGTACCCTTGAGGGTTCCTCCATGTTTAATCTCTCCCCCGTTGTATTCGACTGATTTGACGTTAAGTTCGGCTGTTTTAGATTTAATAGTACCCTTGTCCGATGGCTGGCCGCCGCCCTGGGGGTAAAAGACGGTTTGATCGAGAATAAGGTAGGTATCCCCTACCGCGGTCACCTTGGCTGTGGCCGTGGTTTGGTATGAATCGACTAAATAGAGTGCTTCTGTCATATGATTTTTCTATTTTATACTAAACAACTACAAAAAACCCCGCTTGTGGGCGGGGATTCGTAAGTTGCTGGTTTTATACCTTATGCAACAAACGCCCCCTTTGTAAAATCTGTAAATGATTTTTTGTTTTCGAGCTTGTCGACTCTATCGGATGTAACTGCAGCTAGGTTCATTGCTCTTGAGGATAGTTCAATCAAATCGGTAATGTCGTCTTGCATTTTGTCTACCTTTGTTTCTATTCGATCAACTTTTCCATCAAGAGTAGTAAGTTTCTCTAAAACTAAATCAACTTTCTGGTCGGTGGTAAGATTTTTCGTAGTCATATATTTTTCAATATACCCCCTAGATACGCCAAAAGCAACCTTCCAGTCTGCAAACCCTTATTAGTGGGAATGAGCGGATGGTTGCTTCTCGCAAGACGGAACTATACACTATGAGATAGAAATGTGTCAACTAGCAAAATGAGTTACGAGTTTACCTGTTTGGCGATGACCGCGAAGGTAGCTGGGTCAGAGACGGCGATCTCGGCCAAGATTTTACGATCGAGGACGATGCCCTTTTTGGTCATAGCAGAGATAAAGCGTCCGTAGGGGTAAGTAGCGTCAAGGGCGCGTAGAGCAGCATTGATGCGGATGATCCAGAGGGTGCGGAAGTTGGATTTACGATCTTTGCGGCCTTGGAAGGAATAGTCGAGCGCGTGGAGATAGGCTTCGTGGGCTACTTTCCAGAGGCGATGCTTGGACATGCGAAAGCCCTTGGTGCGGTTGAGGACTGCCTTGTGGCGGGCACGTTTGACG
>CAYILS010000050.1:0-6846 GCA_964364325.1 uncultured Pseudomonadales bacterium | reverse complement strand
GGCGGACCGATTGAGCTACCGCAACCATAAAATATAAAAAAAGGAGCAAAACCTATGCCAGATACCAAGCAAACAACTCTCACCGACACCCTCAAAACCCTCGAAAGCGAAATCGAAAAGCTCGCCCTGCACAAAAGCCTCCCGGCCTTACCCGACAACATCAAAGAATTGATTGTCAAACTTTCACCTTGGTTTGCCACCATTTCTATGATCATGCTCCTCCCTCTCGTCCTCGTAGCGCTCGGTATCTCAGCGGTTGCTTTGCCCTTCAGTTACTTAGGTGGCCTCCACACTGGATTTTCCTCTACCCTCGGGCTTGTCTTTGCCTTTGGCATGATCGTGCTCGAGCTTATGGCCCTTCCTGGGCTCTTTAAACGACAAGAGAAGGCTTGGCGCCTCATGTTCTACTCTACCCTGCTCTCGCTGGTACAACAGCTCGTAAGTTTCAATCTGGGTGGTGTCGTAATTGGTGGAGCCATTTCTTTCTACCTCCTCTTCCAGGTCAAATCCAAGTACACGAAATAAAGATAGTGAGGATAGTGTTATCCAGGTTAGACTGTTTTTGTGCAGTGTAGGGGACTCCGACATACGTCGGAGCCGTCACACAAATAAAAATACGTCAAACCGGGATAACATTCAGTGAATGAAAAATCAGATCAAGTAAGGTAAAATAACCTTTGCTGACAAAATATCTGGGCCCGTAGCTCACTTGGTAGAGCGCTTCTATGGCATAGAAGAGGTAAGCGGTTCGATCCCGCTCGGGTCCACACTATCCCAACTGCTTCACCAATTCCCCTACTTCGTTCATTCCAGCACTCACCCAAACTATCGACTTGTGTATCAATCTATCCAATTCTATCTCAATTTCTTTTCTCATTTCTTCATTTACTAGCTCCATCTTATTCACCACCACGATTTCCTTTTTCTCGCTCAGACCATGTCCATACTTCGCGAGCTCGCTCCGCACTATTTTATAGTCATTAATCAGCTGTTCAGCGATATTTTCTTCGACACTCGGTGCCAAGACATGTAAAAGTGTCTCCGTCCTCTCCAGGTGGCGCAAGAACCACGGCCCTATCCCCTTACCTTCCCAGGCATCTTCAACCACTCCGGGTACGTCCACAATCACGATATTCTTTTTCGTATCGCCTTGGTCAATATGCAAAACTCCCAGATTTGGCTCGAGCGTGGTAAAGGGATAGCCAGCGATTTTTGGGTGCGCATTGGTAAGAGCCTTGAGGAGCGACGACTTGCCAACATTGGGTAGCCCTACAATCCCGACTTGCGCTACTACCTTCATCTCCAGCAACAACCACTTGGCGTCGCCCGGCTTACCTGCCTCAAACTCTTTGGGAGTTTGGTTCGTGGCACTACGAAACTGGAAGTTACCTCGTCCCCCACGCCCTCCCCAGGCTGCTTCAAACCGCTGCCCATGCTTGGTCATATCCACCATTTGTCTGCGCGCCTTCATGACTGTTTCGAGGGTTTCGCGATCTCGCAAATTCGCACTGGCATATTCCTCACTAATTTCATACACCACGGTCCCTACCGGTACCTTGATCTCTAGGTCGTCAGTGTTCTTGCCATGCATGTTTTTCTCCCAGCCGCGGTCACCGTTTTTGACGATGTACTTCTTCTGGTAGTTAAACTCGACCAGGTTATCCATGTTTTCATCAGCCACGAGGACTATATCGCCCCCGTCTCCACCATCGCCTCCGTCAGGTCCACCCTTTGGCTGGTACTTGCCGTGGAGGAAATGGACGGATCCATCCCCGCCGTCACCTGCCTTAATATAAATCCGTGCTAAATCTTTCACCGTGTCCCTCCGTAGTTCCCCCAGAACGAAGGGGGATATGAGACATTATACCAGACAAATAGTACAAAATAGATCAAATGTTCTCTATTTCACACACCACAGCACAGTGGTCACTCACCCCACTCACCACCCTCACTTTGCCTACCTTATACATTGGCGTAGTCCAAATATAATCCACCATCCACTTGAGCCTTCCTCTCTCGTGTTTGTTGGCTTTATGTAAATCTGGATCAATCGAGGTTAAAACATCGGCAGGGATGTTATCCTTCCAAACTGCAGTGAGTGCCTGATAAATCTCGTTGCCACCAGGCAGGTTACGCGGCAGATTAAAGTCACCGCACAACACTAGTTCTAGGTCCTCTAGTTTAGCGGTCAATCGAGCTATGCCCTCTTTTTGCTTTGCATTCACTGCCCCGTCTTGCGTCCAAGTCCAATGTACTGCTCCAATTGTGTACTCACCCACATCCACCTTCACTAGGAGTGGTCTTGGCAATTCCACGTCTAATCTAGGTATTATTCCTCCCTCCCTTCCATCACCAAAAAAATATTCTGAATCCGAAATAGGCTCTTTTGTAGCAATCGCAATACCATTTTTGTTGCCATCTAGATCATAAAAGTTGGGATGCCAAACTCGGTACATATAATCTGGCAATAGCAATAGTAGATCTTGCTCCGCCACCTCCATCAAACACACGACATCAGCCTGTTCTTGCACTAAAAAAGCACGGACAGTATTTAAGTGTTTCCGCCCCTCAATATTCACGCTCACCAGCTTCATACTCATATAGTGCATTATAACCTCGCTCCGTTGAATTGACAGACATAAACTATGAGTGACATAATGAATTAATTCATTATGTCACTCTAAAAAGGAGAAATATGACACAAGTTTCCAAAAGATATTTGAGTCCTAAAGTCGAACAGCAAATCTTTGATACATTTGTCGAGTCATTCGCCTCGCTCGGCACGGTCACCAAAGCCACCGACTTTCTCTACGATCTACTCTCCCCTGTTGAGCAGGTTATGCTAGGGAAACGCCTGGCAATTGCATATATGTTAATGAAGGGTCACGCCCAGCGCACAGTTGCCGACACGCTTAAAGTCAGTCAATCGACCGTCACTAAAGTCAATGCTAGTCTCAAAACAGGTGCGGGTTATCGCGCGATCATCTCCCACATGCTTCAAAAGGAAAAAGTTGTCGCCTTCTTCGACAAGCTCGAAGAAAAACTCGATCATCTGCTCCCACCCAAAGGAGCCAACTGGAGCGAGCACTACAAACGTACCTACGCTGACCGTGCCGAGCGCAAAAAAGCCTTCTGATTTTCTGCTATACTCGACTCAGATTACTTTAGCTGGAGGTTAAATTTATGTCATTTCTCATTCCCCTAATTATTTTCCTCGTCCTCATCTCCCTCAAACAAGTCAACGAATACGAGCGCGGCGTCGTCTACACCATGGGTAGATTCTCATACATCATTGGCCCGGGCTGGAAGCTAGTCATCCCCATTTTTCAATCATTCCGCAAAGTCGACATCCGCACCAAAGCCGTCGACGTCCCCAAGCAAGATACCATCACCAAAGACAACGTGACCTGCAAAATGAACGCTGTCATCTACTACAAAGTCACCGACGCGGGCAAAACGATCAACGAAGTCGAGGATGTCTTCTATGCCATGCTCCAACTAGCCCAGACCACCATGCGCCGGGTCGCCAGTGAGGCTACCCTCGATGAGCTCCTCTCCCAAAGAGAAAAGATCGCGACCAAAATCCTCTCGATCGTGGAAAAGCACGCGACAGCCTGGGGTATCGACGTCCAAACCGTCGAACTCAAAGATATCGAACTCCCCGAATCCATGGTTCGCACCATGGCCAAGCAAGCCGAGGCCGAGCGCGAGAAGCGCGCAACCATCATCAACTCCGAGGGAGAACTCATGGCCAGTGCCAACCTAGCCGAGGCTGCCTCCAAGCTTGCCAAATCACCCGGCGCACTGCACCTACGCACCCTCAACTCCATCAACGATATCTCTAGCGACGCCAGTAATACGATTGTCTTTGCCGTCCCCATCGAAGTCCTCAAAGCCATCGAGGGATTCGGAAAATTTAAAAAATAACTTAAGATAGCGAGAAATTCTGACTATCTTTTTGTGAAAGATACCGCAGACGTGAGAGTATCTCAAGTCGAGGTCCAAGCGGCTACGTGGCTAGAAGCCAAGTAGAACGCTGTTTTCAACAAAAACGGTAGACAGAGTTTCTCATTCAACTTATGAACTTCTTCTCCCAAGTCTATTCCCTCGTCCGCCAAATCCCCGCAGGCTCCGTCACCACCTACGGTGAGATCGCCCGAGCTCTCGGCACCTGCGACGCCCGTCGTGTCGGCCATGCCCTCCACGCTAACCCTAGCGGCGATACTACTCCTTGCCACCGAGTCGTGACCAAAGACGGCCAATTATCCGAGTCCTATGCCTTTGGCGGCTCAATCGAACAATACGCCAAATTACACGAAGAAGGTGTCACTTTTCTCGACAAAACGCACGTCGACCTATCCAAACACCTTTACATCCCTACTCTATGACGTAGGGAACCTCAAGTTTAAATCTATTCGCTTTCACCATTTTCTGTACTTTTTCCACAACTGACATATCAATTCCCTCAATCTGTCCCATCAAGACTTTATCCGCCTCAGCATACGAGAACCCCATTTCATTTTCGTCCGTCTGCCCTTCCCACAATCCTGCCGAAGGAGCTTTAGTATAAAAAATCTCGGGCAACCCTAGTTCCTTAGCCATTTCCCAAACTTGCGTTTTATAGAGTCCTGCAATCGGCTCCACGTCGCTCGCACTATCTCCAAACCGAGTAAAGTAACCCAAGTGATGTTCAGATTTATTCTCCGTTCCACACACTAGCGCACCCACTTTTTTGGCTAGATCAAACATCACAATCATCCGCGCTCTCGCCATCATATTTCCCTTACGCACGCTCCCTTGTTCTGCTTCCAATTGCTTTGCAATCGAGTCTACGATTTCACCAATATTTACTTCCATCATGCGCTCGCTCAAGGCGTTCCACTCTATGATAATTTTACTGTCCGATGTATCTTGATCACCGTATGGCAGACAGACTGGGGTCACTTTATCTTTACCTATCGCCCGCGTGAGTAGGGTTAGAGCGACCGCCGAGTCCACACCGCCCGATACCGCAATCACGGCCGGTCTATCACCATATACTTGCTTTATCCACTGAGTAATTTTAGTTACTTGATCCATAGATTATTCTCCTGTATATATTTTGCCACATCAGGCAAAACCATACCAGTAATAGCTTCGTTTTCCTCCATAGCGCTTCTAACTTCACTAGAAGAAACAGCAACAATAGGAACGTCTTCAATCCTTATCATCTCTGGATGCATCAACTCGAACGAGTGGTCTTTTCTTGGGTACACATAGACTGGATATGTAGCCAAAATTTCACGGTATTTATACCATTTACTAAAGTTTGGGAGTTGGTCAGATCCCATTAACCACCCAATTTGATGGTCTGGATTAGCTCTTGCTAATGCCTCTAAGGTATCCCATGCATAACTCTGACCGCTTCGCTGAATCTCCATATCTGATAGTTCAAAAAAGGCACCACTTTGCATAACAAGTTCATCTACCACAATCTTAGCCATGTCATATCTATATTTTGCAGTACTCATTTCTTTTGAAAAAGCATGGGTACCACATGGGACAAAAATAACTTTTTGAGCAATGCCCTTACTAATCACTTCGCTAGCCATAGTCATATGACCGTTGTGGGGAGGATCAAAGGCCGACCCCAGAATCAAAATCAGATTTTTCATAGCAATTACTTCAAATACCCCAGCGGATCCACGTTCCCTGAGCCCGTCCTAATTTCAAAATGTAAATGCGTCCCCGTACTACGCCCCGTACTCCCCATCATCCCTATCACTCCCCCTCGGTTTACCCTCTGCCCTGTCACCACCGAGATCGACGACAAATGGCCATAGAGCGTTTGGTACCCATTTCCATGATCAATGATCACGTGGTTCCCGTACCCTACGTTCGTCCAGCCCGATACCACCACGGTACCCGAGTCAGCGGCCAAGATTGCCCCACCCCCGCGGTTAGCAATGTCCACTCCTTTGTGGTACCAGCGGAAAGGTTGTGAAATACTCCCAAATCCAGGCCAAGCAAAGTTCCCCGTTCCCGAAACCGACCCAGCATCTGGTGTCAGGACATTGGCAAATCTCGGGAGGGTCGGCGCGGCTTCATCCGGCATCACTCCGTCTGGCACAATCAATGTCTGCCCGGCCACGAGCGCGAATGTTTCATCATCTGAGAATGTATTCATGGGGAAGTCGACTATTCCTTGCGCATCGGTTTGGAGTTTTTTGGCGATCGAGTAGACGGTATCACCTGGCTTCACTTTATATACCACGCCTGTAACGGGCGGTATTTTGGCCACCACTCCTGGTTTTACTTTTTGCCAGTTAATACTGGGGTTGGCCCACTTGAGGGAATCAATCGACAAATCAAACTTGGAGGCAATCGATGAGAGCGTGTCTCCGTCTTTAACCGTATACTCAGACACTTGGTTCCATGGTTTCTCCGACTCGAGCGTCACCAGTCCCGTCGAGTCCAGTGATACCCCCAGCGACGACTCACCTGACACCGCGTCATCACGCACCTCTTCACCCGAAAAGCTCGCTTGGACAAATTTAGGGCCCAGTGTCACCCCAAAAAAGATGATCGCCATCATGGCGGAGTGGAGGAAAGGACGAGCGTATTTACCCCGCTTATGGTACAAGGCTCCTGCCACAATATCCTTGCCTGCTTCAAAGCGGAAGAACGCGCGGTATGCGTGCTTGGTAGTGTAGCGCCAGAGCTGACTAGTAAATTCCTTAAATTCCCTGTATCCCGTCAAATCAGTCATGCGTCTGCTATCCTACCAAATTAGGACGTAAGTGGCAAACCAATGTACGAGTCGCATACATTTTGCACTCTCACGTATATTGCTTGGCGTACACAAGC
>CAYILS010000049.1:0-7049 GCA_964364325.1 uncultured Pseudomonadales bacterium | reverse complement strand
ATCAGTATGACATCTTGAGAATAATATATCAACTAATTTCAGGAAAAGGCCTTAGCATCATCATTGGCGGTGTTTTAGGACAAGCAGTGGACCTTAACGCTAAACTAGAGTCAGTTGCTAACTCACTTAAGAAAAAGGTCAAGGCGAAAGATTACACTTTTACCGAGGGATTAACGACGGCATTTTTGCTATTTTGTGTCGGCTCAATGGCAATCCTCGGTTCGATTAACGACGGTCTCAGTGGTGACCACTCACTTCTATTTACCAAGTCAGTGCTCGATGGCTTCAGTTCTATTGCTCTTGCTTCATCGCTCGGGATAGGGGTCATGTTCTCAGCCATCCCCGTACTGATTTACCAAGGAAGTATCGCCTTACTCGCTAATATGGCCCAAGGATTCTTCACAGCCACAATCATCAGCGAATTAACTGCGGTAGGTGGATTATTAATTGTAGGTATAGGAATTAACTTACTCGAGATAAAGCGAATAAATGTGATTAATTTATTGCCATCACTCATAATCGTTATACTTTTATCTACCATTATTCATTAAATACTCTGCTAAAATAGGCATATTCATATGAACAAAACAATAAATAATAACGAATTATTATCACGCAGGGTAGTCAATATCCTTCCATCTAAAGATGGTTTAGAAAAACTTATCTCAGGCAAAAAGATTCGCCTATACCAGGGATTTGACCCCACGGGGGGACGCCTTCATCTAGGCCATGCGATTGGCATGAAAAAATTGATGGAATTCGCTGATGCAGGTCACGAAGTCATTTTTCTCTTTGGTACCGGCACCGTCCTCGTCGGAGATCCATCTCTCCGGGATACGGGACGCAAGCTAATTACCCAAGAAGAAATTGACGAAAATATTAAAGGATGGAAAAAGCAAGTTTCCCCGATTGTCGATTTTGACAAAGTCATTATCAAACAAAATGGCGATTGGCTCACCAAACTAACGCTCAAGGACATCATTACTATTGCCAGTAACATCAGCGCCACTCAGCTCTTCAAGCGTGAATCATTCACTCGTCGGATTGAGAAAGGGGACCCGGTTTGGTACCACGAAACTATGTACCCACTGCTTCAGGGATACGATTCGGTGGCCATGGACGTCGATCTTGAGATTGGCGGCACCGACCAAGAGTTCAATATGTTGGTGGGCCGCGAACTGCAAAAGAAGATGAACGGTCGCGAAAAGTATGTCCTGATGACACCGATGATTCCAGGAACAGACGGCAAACAAATGAGCAAATCGACCGGCAACTGTATTTTTCTGGACGACAAACCAGAGGATATGTATAGCAAATTGATGAGTGTGAATGACGATCTTGTAGCGACCTATTTTGAGCTCTTAACCGACATGTCTCTGGAAGAGATTAGGGCACTAGACCCCAACAAGCCGGTCGAAAACAAAAAACGCCTTGCCTATGACATCACCCGCCAGCTCCACGGGGACACAGGTGCCGATGCAGGTCAAAAATACTACACTGCTTTTGTCCAAACCAAAACCGCTCCCGACACTACTCCCGAGCTGAGTGTCAAAGAGGGGACTCCAATCCTCGAAGCCCTCAAATCAGCTGACCTTGGCGTCAGCAACTCAGACATCAAGCGAACTCTCGAACAGGGTGGGATAGAGCTAGATGGGGTGCGCATCACGGATCCCATGACACTGGCAAAAACTGGTATGCTCAAATTTGGCAAAAAGACCTATCGAAAGATCAAAATTGTATGACCTTAACCAAACGCCAGCGCAAAATCTGGACCATCATCACCGCCGTAGCCACCTTGGCGCTCCTGGCCTCCTCTTTTGCACCATTCTTCGTCAGGTAACTTAATTTTGGTCTTCTGGGTACTATATACTTAGGTCATGCAGCTCAAAGATATTCCTGGTATTGGTGAAAAAACGCTCAGCTCTCTAGAGAAACACGGGATTGCCTCAGTTCACGATCTCATTACCTACTTCCCGCGCACCTACCGCACCTACCGCTCTACCAGCAGCCGCGAAGCCGAGGCAGGGGAGTGGATCTCAATTGTGGGCACTCTCACGCGCCCGATCAGCAAGCACGGAGCTCACGTTACCACTCAGCTCGCAACCTTTCGGGATGCATCTGGATCGCTCACACTCCGCTGGTTCAACATGCCCTATATCACCAGGAGTATCAGCCCTGGAGAAACCTATCTTGTGCGGGGTCAACTCACCATCTTTGGCAACACCCGCCAAATCGTCTCCCCGCAACTCTCCAAAGTTACGCCAGATTACAGTGCATCAGACGAAATGATGCCAATTTATACATCGTTTGGCATGCTCAAATCAGGCAACCTCCGGAAAATTATTGCCGCAGCGCTCGTTGCCACTCCTCCAATTCCAGATCCTCTCGATCAACAGATTCGCGAAACCAACCAGCTTATCGACCTCGACACCGCCATCCGCATCATCCACTCTCCTCCTGCAAGGTCAGACCTTGCAGGTCCAGATCTCGAAGCCGCCATCCGCCGACTGGCCTTTGATGAATTATATGTTTTACAAAAGGAGAGTCTCGAAAATAGTGAGCTGAACAAAGTCAAAACCACTCCACTCAACTGGGAAGCTGATTTGGTGACTCGCTGGATGGACGATTTGCCCTACACCCCAACTAACGCCCAAACACGAGTTATTGGTGAAATCCTCGCTGACCTGCAGCGCCCCCTCGCCATGCACCGCCTCCTGGCAGGGGAAGTTGGATCAGGCAAAACACTGGTAGCCGCGGCCGGCGCACTGGCTACCCATCTCTCAGGTCACCAAACCATCGTGATGGCACCAACTCAGATCTTGGCCGAGCAGCTATACACATCATTCCAAAACTTGTTGGGTCCGACCCTTAAAGTCTCCCTCATCACTTCGATGCAAAAAGGCGATCCTCTTGCAAATGTCGTGGTTGGTACCCAGGCTCTTCTCTCACCTAAACATAAGTTTGGCGATGTCGGACTCGTCATCGTCGATGAACAACACAAGTTTGGCGTCAAGCAACGCGAATATTTAAGCACTCTCACTCCCGCCCCCCACGTTCTCATGATGACTGCCACGCCCATCCCTCGCACCCTAGCCATGACCATTTTCTCTAGCATGGCGATCTCGAGACTCGATGAATTACCCAAAAACAGGTTACCTATCAAAACTTATCTGGTGGGTGAGGAAAAGCGCGAATCGGCCTATACCTGGATCAAAAACGAAGTAGGTGCGGGCCATAACCAAGCCTTTGTCGTAGTCCCACTGATTGAGGAAGCCGAAGACGACGAAGGTAACGCCAAAAAATCACTCAAGCTCCTGGAATTAGATCTCAAAAAACGGTTCCCCAATCTCGTCGTGGATATCATGCACGGCAAAATGAAAAAAACCGATAAAACAGTGCATCTCCAGGCCTTTCGCGATGGACTCACCCAGATTCTCGTCGCCACTAGTATGGTGGAGGTAGGTATCGATATCCCCGGCGCCAATATCATGGTGATTGAAGACAGCGAGCGTTTTGGCCTCGCTCAGCTCCACCAATTGCGGGGTAGGGTGGGCAGAGGCACGACTCAGGGCCACTGTCTGCTTTTCTCGTCCGTTAAAACACCCAAAATCCAAGAACGCCTTACCTACTTCAAAAACGAATCAAATGGCGAAAAGCTCGCCCTCTATGATCTGGACAATCGCGGACCGGGAGAGCTCTTTGGCGAGTCCCAGCACGGCTTCTTCTCTCTGCGCTTTGCCTCGATCTATGATGAGGATTTATTGCGAAGAACCCATGATGCTGTTAGAATACACTCCATATGACACCACTACCAAAACGCAAATGGTCCACTGCTCGCCAAGGCAAGAGACGCGCCAGCATCAAACTAGCGCTCCCCAAGTTGGTTAAATGCACAAACTGTGGTCAAATGAAAAAATCCCACACCGTCTGCACCAACTGTAATCAATAATGAAAACTTCTACTGACCCAAGACACAAAAAACGCGAGTTAAAAGTCGCGAAACTTTTTGCCTCCAGCTTTGTCCCTGGTTTTACCGCGCCTCAAGACGACGTCATTGCTGCTGCCGCTCCCGAGTGGCCGCTCAAAAATATCAACAGGATCGACTTGGCCATTTTGCGTGTCGCCACCGAAGAGTTACAAAAAGGTGAGACACCTCCCAAGGTTGTCATCGACGAAGCCGTCGAGATCGGTAAAAAGTACGGCGCCGAAAGCTCCGCTAGCTTTATCAACGGTGTTCTTGGTACGATACTTAAGAATAGGCAAACTCTATGAAACCATCCTTAGCTACCCTGATCAAAGATCTCGGACTCACCGTCAAAAACGAGCACTTGATCCAAAACGCTTTCGTCCACCGCTCGTATCTCAACGAGTCCAAAGAATTCGATAATTCTAACGAGCGCCTTGAGTATTTAGGCGATGCCGTGCTCGAGATGGCCACCTCACATTATCTCTACACCACCTATCCCGATTTCCAGGAGGGGATGCTGACCAATATGCGTGCGGCTCTCGTGCGCACCGAGTCGCTCGGAACCACCGCAGAGGCTCTCGGCTTCGCCAAGTTGCTCCTCATGAGCAAAGGCGAAGAGGCAACGGGGGGCAGGGGCAACCAGTCTATCCTGGCAGATACCTTCGAAGCCTTCCTGGGTGCCGTCTACCTCGACCAGGGCTATGACGCCTGTGTGAGCATCTTGACCACTCACGTGTTCCCCAAGGCTGAGACTGTCCTCAAGTCAGCTACGTACAAGGACAACAAGTCACTTCTTCAAGAAATAGCCCAGTCACGTTTCAAATCGACCCCTCTCTACAACTTGATCTCCGAATCAGGTCCAGATCATGAGAAAGAGTTTGTTATGCAAGTGCAAATTGGCGATACTAAATACAGCGAAGGTAAAGGCAAAAGTAAACAAGGCGCCCAAGAAGACGCCGCCAAAAACACCCTTGAGATGATTACCCATACCTGATACAATACGCCCTATGCTAAAAATCAAACTCGCTCGAATCGGCAAAAAAGGCCAACCTCAGTACCACATCGTGGTAGTCGAAGACAAAACCAACTCTGGCACCCGTCCTACCGCCCAGATCGGTTACTACAACCCACTCACTAAAGACAAAGAGTTTCGTCTAGACACCGCCGCCTATGCCTCTTGGCTCACCAAAGGTGCCAGACCCACCGACACGGTTCGCTCCCTAGTTCTTCGCAATTCAAAAGCTACCAAATCTACAAAATAATTACAAAGGAGTCTTCCATGCAAGATATACTGCAGTTCATCTTAAAGAATATCACCACCGTTCCGGATGATGTCAAAATCGACGTCCAGGACGAAGAGGGTACTTCCAATTACATTGTGACTGTTAACCCAGCCGACGTCGGTCGTATTATCGGCAAAGAAGGCAAGGTAATCAAAGCCATTCGCACGATTATGCGCGTCATCGCCATCCAGCGCGGTGTCCACATCCGTATCTCTGTTGTCTCCGAAAACGGTCCCCAAAACGACGAATCCGTCGTAGGGGCGGACCCCCGTGTCCGCCCGCAAGAAGACACCGTTGTCGATACAACGTCCGCGTCCGAAGAATCCGTTGCCGAGGATGGTAGCATCACTGTTGAGGTATAGTCTCACCCACCACAAACGGTGCAAATAGATCAGTCTTACCTGCACTCTTTGAGCTAGCCGAGACAATGACAGGCTCAAACTGGCGATACGATGCGAGCTGACTAAAGTATTTTTCTTCCTTTTCGCCAAACAGCGTCACCTGACTCTTCACGTCAGCCGTCGCCGGTTCTGCCCACAGCATACCCAGCTTGAGGGTCAGCGAGTACTGATCTTCCCCCAAGATAGAGACTTTGATATCGCCAATCTGCATGAGGGGCAACACCTCCTCAACTTTACGCAAAAATGCATACACATTCTCTTCGCTCCCACGCATCTTGATCTCGGTTTCGAGATTTTGCAGACCTGCTGCTTTGGCCGTTTTTTTAGCACTCGCGCTAGCACTCGCCTCGGTAATATCACCAGGCACTAGGGTCAGCCCGCCAAAGGTTAGTCCCAGCTCCCGCGAGAGTCCATCGATTGAGGTGAGGTAGAGCAAAATATCCTTGCGTGGGGGCAGGGCTTTATCAATCCACACGACGCGCTGCTGTAACACGTTGGGATCAAGCTGAGACAAAATCGAGACTTTACTCGTCAAAGCTTCTAGCTCGGTTGATTTTTGCTTAATTTGCTTGAGCAATTTAGAAGCGTTTTGGTAAATCGGGATCATCGCTACAAACACCAGAAGCACCGCTGCCACCCCGATCCCAATCGCCATAGCCAAGCTTTTATGACTGTTCAACCACATAGTTACTTGTTCTCCTTCGGCAGACTCAGCGACATAGTCAATTTGTAGCTGCCATCTTGTGAACGGTTGATACCCCGGCTCACTACTTGGGTAAAGTATCCGGTGTCACTCTGATAGTATTTGAGCAAATCATTCAGGGCAGTTATATTGGTTGACACATACTCAACGCCCAACATCGATTCATTCTCGAACGAGAGTCCAGATAAGTGGGATCCACCTACGTTAATCGCCAAAATCTTCTGCAGTGACTCTCTGGCATCCGTCCGCTCACCGAGGAATCCGGTGACCAAGTTCAGGCGACTCTTGAGATAAATCTGCTGTGCACTGGCTTGTGACAAACCTTGCAGTTCTTTTGAGGCCGCCGTAACCGCCGTTTCTATACCACTTAGTTTATTAGCCAAAAATAAGTTCCACACAGACAGAGAGACCACGATCACTGCCGCAACCACGATCCCGACCACCGACTTTTGCAGCAAACTGCGCTCTTTTTGGTAGTCTTTCTCGCTGAGCGTCCGGCGATTTTTGAGCAGGTTAGTCCGTACATCAACCATTAGAATACCCTCTGCGATAACCCGATTGAAACTGAATAGACCGCGCGCTCCCTAGGTATGGCAATCCCTTTCGCTGGTTTGGCAGTTAAAAGTGGGTCTCCGACAACTACTTCAATCCCGCCAAACACTTGTGAAAGGTGCGCAGATAGCTGGGGCAAGTAG
>CAYILS010000048.1:0-7087 GCA_964364325.1 uncultured Pseudomonadales bacterium | reverse complement strand
CTTCTTCGACCGCCATGTTGCGCTTTTTGTGCCAGCGGGCAATGGCTTTGTCGGTTTCTTCCGGGCCGCGAATATCAAGGACTGCGAAAGCAATCTTGACTTCGTCCAGCTTTTCCTCTAGCTTGACGACGGTGGTGATTTGCATATCGATCAAGGTGTTCCTCAGTTTGGACGAGAGACCCAGGGCATCGACTTCGAATTGCTCATCACCTGATGTAGAGAGCGCGACTTTACCTGCTTCGGCTCCTTTGATGTCGATCTTATAACCTGTCAACTTAGCAGCCAGGCGCGCGTTTTGTCCGCCTTTACCGATCGCAAGACTTAGTTGATCGTCTGGGACGGTGATAGTGGCTTTGCGGAGTTTTTCGTCGATCTCGACGTTGAGACCCTCGGCCGGGGCTAAGGCACTAGCGATGTAGACTTTGAGATCTTTATCAAACTCGATAATGTCGACTTTTTCGCCGTTTAGCTCGTTGATGACAGCCTGGACACGGATGCCTTTTTGACCGACACATGAGCCAACCGGGTCGACTCCATCCTGAGTACTTTTGACCGCTAATTTGGTGCGGTGGCCGGCTTCGCGGGCGATGGCCACAATTTCGACGGCACCCGAGCCTACCTCAGGAACTTCGCGGGCAAAGAGCTCTTTGACCAATTCGCCGGCAGAGCGAGAGACGACAATGGCTTTGCCTTTGTAGGTTTCGCGGATTTCTTTGATAAAGACAGCGATGCGCTGATTGAGACGATAAAACTCGTTGGGGATAGCCTCGGCAGGTGGCATAATAGCCTGGCCACGGCCGATGTCGACGACCACGTTGGGTCCGTCAAAGCGCAGAATCATGCCCGTCACCATGGTACCGATTTTGTCAGTGTATTCACCCAAAATAGCTTCTTTTTCGGCTTCTCTGACGCGCTGCATAATGACTTGCTTGGCAACCTGAGCGGCAATGCGACCGAATCCGGCTGGAGTGGCGTCCTTCCCATCTTTTTCGACGGTAATGGCACCAGTTTCTTCGTTGACGTTGACCACGTACCCCTCGAGCAATACATCGTCTTCCAGTCCGAGGTCACGTTTTAAGGCAGCAAGTAAGGCTTGTTTAATGGATTCGATCACGACTTTGGGGTCAATGCCGCGCTCGGCACAGATCTGGTTGAGGGCTAAAGCAAATTCTGATTTGGTTTGGGACATAGTACCTCCAATAGTATTATTAGGTGTTGTTGATAAAAAATAAGGTGGGAGTGAGCCCACCTTTAACATCTTTCACTACAACCTGCTTAGTATAGCACCCGCCTAGGCCTTTGGCTAGGCGAGGCAAGCTCTAATTCAAATCTGAGAAGTCTTCATCGAGTATAGTTGTACTGTTGATATCGGTTTCTAGACTAGCATCGTCTGAGCCACTGGAAGTAGTGGGCATGGCATCGAGACTAGTGTCGGGGGTCGGACTAGGCGAAGCTACTACATCGGAGCGAGCATCTTTGGCGGCATCACCGGGCTTGAGCAAATCACCGAGCGTGCAACCGCCCAGCAAGGCGGCCGAGAGGGTAATAGTTACGATTTTTTTTAACATAGAGTTACTCCTACTTTATAGTTTTGAGCGATTTGAGTGCGTCTTTTAAGAGCGCGTGGGTCTCGACGAAAAGCTTGCGGGCGGCCACGGCCAGGTCACGGGCTGCGAGAGCTTCTGATTTTTGCTCACTGAACTTCGCGGGGTCGATGGCTCTAAAGGCAGCAACAGCAGCCTCTCCCTTGACTTTGGCTTCGGCGAGTTTGGTTTCTGCGCTATCTAGTTTGGTTTGGATTGCCGTAATATCTTTTCCGTTTGTTTTGAGTGTATCCAAACGAGTTTGGAATCTGGCTATGATGCCGGTGAGCCGATCGAAGTAAAATTTGAAGCGGCGCTCCAGACGATTCGCATGGTTTTCGGCAACTTTACTGCGGAACTCTTGCCGATCTTGCCTAATCTCTTGGATCTGGACGGCCCGCTCGGGTCGGCGACGAGTGACGTTTTCATCGGACTCGGCATGCGCTTGGGTGATGAACAGAGAACAAAGAATATAGAATATTGAAAAGATAAGATATTTTTTCATATTTTATGTCTCCGGTTTAGAACGAAAATAGACTTAAAAAACGATCAAGGTTGGAAAGCTCAGTCCTGACTATTTCACCTGTCTCAGCTGAGACAACGGCCTTGGTTTTGTAGGCAACTTTGAATAAACCTAGGACTTTCTCCTCTTTTTGGCCATCAATTTTATAGACTGATTGGCCGTCTTCTTCTTCCAGCTCCGATAGATTTGTGGAGTCACCATTGACATCCGTGACGGCATCATCTGGGGTGATGTTTTGTTCTCTCAGCATTTTGAGAGCCTGGTCAGGCATAACCGCAACTACTTTGGTAGTTCCATCCGGACGCGTGACAACTAGCTCATTGTTTTCATTGATGCTGATGGGGAGTTTAGTGCCTACTTTGACTCCATCTTTTTCCACTTCAAGACTATCATCATTCCTAGCCCGGAGTTTGAATTTTTTGGCTTCATCCCCATCTTTTGATTCTATCTGGAGTTCTTCGCCATTTTCTAGTTGCATCTCTGTCTCTGTTTCCCTACCATTTACGTCTTTGATTTTTTGCTTGATTTTTAATTTATCCCCTTCGACTTCAATTTCTGATTCGGTTTCCAGTTTATTTTTATTAGCTTTAATCTCATTTATTTTTATAGTTGATTCAAGTTTTTCCCTGGCTCTTTCGCGAGCTTTTTCTTGTGATTTTTTTTCAGCTTCTTGGCGTTGTTCTGAGACTTTTTTATCTGCTTCTGATGGTTTGTTTTCACCAGAGCGATTTTCGAATTGTTCTGATTTAACCTCTTCTTGTTTACGCTCCTCTTTGCGCTCTTCCTTTCTCTCTTCAACTTTGACCTCAGACTTTTGTTCATCGTTGTCACCAAGAACGAGTGGGTCAAGTCTGACTAGGGTGCCGGAGCGATCGATGAGCCAGTCGGCAAAAACCTTGGGAGTGGCGGTTGTGGCAAGCGTGATCATGAAGAGGGTAGTGAAGGCAAAAACGGCAAGTGATTTATTCATACTAACAATCTCCTAGTTGTGTATTGCACTTTTAATATAGCACAAAGTTCTTGGTTTGCTCATTGGCGTTGCCGCGGGCATCGCTGACTCTGGCTGAGTAGGTGTGTTCACTGCCTGAGGTCCCGGTGGTGCAATAGGTAGTTGCGGTCGTGGTAGCCCAAGCGTCTGAGTCATATTTTTCTTCGATTTTAAGGTCGCTGGTTTTGGTGACATTGTCGGAGAGGTAGACGATAGAGAGACAAGTCTTCACCCCATCTTGAGTAGGGCCGGTGAGGGTATAGTTGGGTCCAATTTTGTCGGGTAAGTTTTCCCAGTCGATGCGACCGAGACTGTTGACGTAGTTGGATTCCTAGAGCGATTTGTCATGATTTAAAGTGAGGCGGGCAGTATGTTTGCCAATAACGGTGGTGACGTCATGGCACCAGTCGTAGGTACGGCCAGCTTCGAGTTTGTCGTACTGACCCAAGTTGTCTTCCACTTCCGATTTATCATCCACAGTTAGTTTAAATTTGAGGTCTTTGCCGGCAATGTTTTCGCTCACTACGATATGGAAGCACGCGGTGATCTTGGGTGACCACGATGAGGGCACTTCGTCGAACGAGCCAACCTGGATACTGGTGTATTCTCGGTTGATAACGCGACCATCCCCATTACCTTCGTCGATCGTCTGTTTGATGTTGGCGCTGGGGTTGCCAAAGCGAACGTCTAGCGTGGGTGTATTAACTGGGGTGGGAGTAGTAGCTTTGGGGGTAGTAGAGGGTTTGACACTGGCTTTGACTGAGGGCTTGGGACTGCCGGTTGATTCGGGAGATGGAGTCAGTGTGGGAGAGGGTGAGACGAGCGGGCTACTGCTAGGAGAGGGAGTTGGACTGCTTGCTACCATGTCTGCTTGGAACTTGGCTTTGAAATACAAAAACCCAAGGAGGGCAGAAAGGACGATGACGGTAAAGAAGCCGACGAGGATGGGACCAAGGGGTGACTTGACTGGGCGGGGAACGACCGGCACGGGTGGGGTGACGGGGAGAACGGGAGGCTCTAGCGGGGGTTCGGGGGTAATTTCGAGTTCGGTCATTTACCTATGATAGTTCATTTTCTAGTTGTTGTACAAGGTCTTTGGCGCGTCTTGATAATTTCTCTGGTAGCATGACTTTAAGCTTGATGTAGAAGTCGCCGCGGCCGCTCCCGCGCAACCGCTTCATGCCTTTACCGGACAATCTTACTGTGGTGGAGGGCTGGGTGGCTTCGCGGATTTTGATGAGCAAGTCGCCGTCGAGCGTGGGAATAATTGTCTCACCGCCAAGGATGGCGAGTGGGAGAGGGATTTCGTGATAAATAAAGATGTCGTCCCCTTCCCTACGGAAAATTTTGTGAGGCTTAACATTTAACGACACATCAAACTCAGAGTAGCGCATACGGGTACCATCATCAGCTCCTGCCGGGATTTTGACGGTATACTCTTTGCCCTGGTGAACGAAGGATTTCTCGGCTCCTGTAACCGCCTCCATAAAGTCGATGGTCATAGAGTAATGAGGTTTTTGTTGGAACTGGCTCCCGAACGGGTTTTGCCCGCCAAAGAAGGACTCAAAAATATTAAAGGGGTCATTGAAACCTTGCTGACCTGCGCCACCAAACATATCCTCAAATCCCCCACCAGTTGAATACGTATAGGTGAAGGGACCCTGGCGATATGATTGTCCACCTTGACCGCCGCCAAAGCCGGCAGAAGGGTCAAAGGCAGCATGACCAAACTGGTCGTACTTGGCTTTTTTGTCACTATTGCTTAAGACTTCGTAGGCTTCGTTGATTTCTTTGAACTTGGCTTCGGCACCGGTTTCTTTGTTTTTATCTGGGTGCCATTTGAGGGCGAGCTTGCGGTAGGCAGATTTGAGATCACTTGAGCTGGCTGATTTGGTAACACCTAAGATATCGTAGTAATCGCGTTTGCTGGTCATATAGGATGATTATAAAGGGTAGGCAAGCAGTAAACAAGGATGAGTGCTAAAGTGTGCCAAACTGACGATCGCCTGCGTCACCGAGGCCGGGGACAATATATTTACTGCTATTTAAATGGTCGTCGACTGCGGCCACGGTGATGGCAACTTCTGGATAACACTGAGCGAGTGCTTTGACGCCCTCAGGAGCCGCGATCATGGAGATCATTTTGATACTACCTCTGGGATAGATGGATTTGACGCGCTTGACCGTTTCGATGGCAGAGCCACCGGTCGCCAACATGGGGGCCGGGATCAAGAAAACCGCTCCACTGCCCTGATTGAGAAATTCGAGTTGTTTGAGATCGTAGTACCAATGGGGAATGGCGGTGGCTTCGTCCCTGGCCATGCCGGCAAAAATAGTGGGGGCCGCAGGGAAAATGTTTTGGGCGGGCTCGTGCATACCAATACCTGAGCGAAGCACGGGGATGAGGACGACAGCATCGCTCATTTTAGACGCTTTGATCTGGGCAAGGGGTGTGGAGACCTGCTGCTGCGACTCGCGCAGGTCGGCGGTCGCGGCAAAAATGAGGTGGTAGGAGAGCGCATGGACACAGCGGCGGAAAGCGACAAGACTCGACTGTTGATCACGCATAACCCGCAGAAGATCTCGGACCAAGGGGTGGTCGACGATAGTAACTGGGAGCGAAGGATCTTTTTGGGCGGTATCTAGTAGGACATGCTCGTCGTAGATTTGAGTCATCAAATCCATTATAGCGTGAGCAACTCTTTTGCACTAGCGACTATCCTATCTCTAGTTTCGTAGTTGTCCAGATCTGTATAGGTGAGTCGCTCGCCTAGGCTCACTAGTTTTTTGTAGCATCCACTACCGCATTTTGCCTCGATTTGTTTGGCCCAAGATGAGGATGACTTGTCGAAATAGAGTTTGATAACTTGGTCTTCTCCCAACAAAGTAATGAGTGCTTGTGTAATTTTTATCTCATCTGGATATCCGTCGATCTTGGCGGACGACCGGGTGGGCTGCCCTACCTTGAGCGCGACGTAGTCGGTGATCCCCTCCTCCAGAAACGAAGGTAGATTGGCTTTAGGGCTGTGAGAATAGTAATGGGCGAGCTCGTGCAGCAAGGTGTAGTACTGGTTCCCGGGGGTAAGTCCCTCAGTATATTTGATCAAAATAGTTTGGGGTGGCTCAAAAATACCTGACTGCAGCTCGGGGATGATCGGGAAGGCTAAAAATTTGTCGAGGGAAGCTCTCGCGCTGGATTGGGCTTGGATGAGGAGTGGGACATTGGCTTTGGCTATAGCCAGATTGGATTCAACTGTTTGGATGGCGGCGTTGTATTCGTCGATCGTTTGGGCGACGATCGTGGAGGCTGACTGGCACTCGATTTCTTCGTAGAGCGTACGACACTCAGCGAGGAGCGGCGTGACCCTATTTTCGTACGCAGCTTTGTCGCTTTGCAAAGAGCTCAAATCTCCCTCAGCTTGGGAGAGGTAGTGATTGTTGTCGACAATTTCTTTGCCTAGACCCGTCAGGTATGCCTCGATTTTCTTTTGCTGCTGCTGGGCTTTTTTATTCTCGAGCTCGTTGTAATCGCTAAGAGAGAGAAACTCGATAGATGGAGCCGAGCGAGCCTCGAAATGGCTGTATAGTGGCGACAGTCTATACATTTTGAGGGAGAGCGCAGAGAGAATACTGGCGAGATCATCCCTGGCGATGTCAGAGCTGATATAGAGGTGGTGGTTGGGGAAAAGAATGGCGGGATGACCCAAGTCCGAGATCTCTGTTTGGGCGATGAGGCTGGGTAGAACTACCGCTCGATAAAAAGTGTCTATGGGTGAGGGATCCAAATAGCTGATGAGTCCCGCCTGAGCCGATTGACCAGTGAGGAGGAGCGGTGCCACGGTGAGATTGGTGAGCTCTACGATTATGTCCTCGGTCTGCGTAAGTAATTTGGTGCTCCCATCAGCTTGGGCGATCTCTTGTCTGGCGGTTTGAATGTCGAGCGTGGCGGCGGCGTGTAGATCTTGCGCGACAGTCTCTGGGACAAAGACGAGG
>CAYILS010000047.1:4290-7175 GCA_964364325.1 uncultured Pseudomonadales bacterium | reverse complement strand
TTGATAATAGTGAGCGGGGTTCATCACGGCAGAAAAATCATAGTCCTTGATTATTTCTGTCATGTTCTGTGGTTGCCAGTTAGTCCCTTGAATGTGGTTCTTCCTCTTTGCCAATGGGGATAGTTCAGAAGCTGTCATGCTATTCATTAATCCCAGCTCGCTCATCATCACACCACCCACATCTATGGAGCTGTCGGTGCCCCATTGTAAATCTTTACAGAGTAGGAAAAATTCCTTGGCCTGAACTGCCCAATCTTCATCCACGCCACTAAGCTTTTCACCAGACGCTTGACGACTTAGTAAATCAGAAATTCGTGTCACATCTGGAATTATTTTTTTACTCATACCATGGGCTTCTAACCATGGGATTGCCTTAACCCAGGCCTCTTCGGGTGATTTGTAAGTGTTCCCTAACAACCTCACCTCTTCTCGCGACCTCATACCCACTGGTGCAAGCTTTATCCCCTCTACCTCAATTTGCTTCTCCAACTTCCTCGTCAAAACTTCAGCAAAAGCTCTCATTTTTTTCTTATCAACTATTCCACCGTCAGAATCCTCAATTGCGCCTCGAATCAAATTCTCCCTGATAACGGATGTCATTGTGGCTGTATCTTTATAAACCCTCAGGTCAGGCAACATGTGTCCCACTTTGGCTAGCTGCTCGTAAGGACCAGTTATTTTCCCAAAATGGGAGTTGTATCCATGGCCCATCCTATCCGCTGCCGCTGCCCACTTACTCGCATTCTGCATCTGTTCTTTGGGATAGTGTGCCAGGTGTTCAGATACTTCTCCAGAATACATCCAAAAAGTCATTCCTCTACGATTCATCCAGGTTGTTTGTTCAATAATTTCACCCAAAGAAACAGGCTCTCGCGTTTGATCTTGCAGTTTCCCAGCAGCCAAGTCAGCCGTCGCCAGATTAAAGTCAGTCACAAAAAATTGATCAGTTAACTTGCAAATCTCTCGTCCATGAAGATCTAAAATAACGTCTCCTTCTTTGTGTGCCCCCTCTCCAAACATGTGTTCTAAAAATATCCTGTGACATGCACTGTCTGTGGAATTCACTTTTGCATCCAATATGATCATGGAGGCACGCGTGCTTTGTAATTCCTGATACATGGCGGCTGGAGACCACGTCTTTCTCTCTCCACCTATCTCAATAGACATCGCCGCCCCATTCGCGTAGTCCGCCCCCAAAACATGGTCCACATTACTCGCATCCCACACTTTAGGCATAATCTCAATGGAGTTTTCTGGTGTAATATGAACCAACCCAGGTACAAAGTTAGATTGTTGCCACTGATCAAACTCCTCCCCAATATCCTGGTTTACGGATTGAATCCGATATTTTGCTTTACGCAACATGATCGCAAACTCAAAGTCAGACGATGTTTCTCTTAAGCCAACTTTAGAAATATATGTCTTTAATAAACGATAAGCTTTACCATGTTGCCCTCTGTTTAATAGTTCTTCAAAACGTCGTTGTTCACTGGCCATACCCGTCTCATCGCCCCACACTTTCTCAATATATTCACGTAGAGATGCCTGCTCAGTACCGGAGGCTCCTCCATTTTTTGCATTTTCAAGTAATTGTTCTCCAAAGGATCTACCCGAGGTTTCGTCTTTCAAGTTTTCCAATAAGTCTGCATTAAACTCTACTCTTGCCTTCTTTAAGACATAATCAAGCCCAGCTCCAATTTCATCCATATCTTCAGCAAATTTCCCCCCTTTTTGCATCCTCTCCATCCATGCTTGAGGGTTGGCTGGAGCATCTTCCAATATCCGCTCAAATCCACCAAACCTAGGGGAAGACTTAAGCTCATTAACGCGTTTCCTGATTGTGCCCACTAATTTCTCATATCCCCCTTCAAACTCTAGTCGATGTCCACCCCTCCCATACCTACCACCCCCTGCTCGCTCAACTAACTCAGTCATTGCCTCACCAAGAGCCATATCTTCATGGGAGTTTTCTCGGAAGTTAAGCTCTCTTGCAATTAATTCCTCAAGTCCTATCCGATATCCACTCTCAGCCGCAGAAAGAGCTTCCATGGTCTCAGTCAATTTATCGCTATTTTTACCCACTAGCTTCTTGGCTCGAGCCTTCAGATCTGAGATATCTTCCAGTCGTTTAATTAGATCTGCACCCTCTAACTCGTCCATTTTTGCTCCACCGTCCTCAATTTGTTCTTCGACAACCCACTTCTTAACTCGCTCCACTTTATCTTCTAGTTTTTCTGTTCCAATCACCTCAGAGATTTCAACGTGCAAGCGCTTATCGTTTTTATCACTCGGCCTACCCTCTTTGAAAAATTCTTTTTTACTCTCCATTGGTTTGACATAAACACCGGGAGATTCTACGTCTCGGCGCGCTTTGTTTAATTCAATCGCTGACACCAACGTATCTTCCATTCTTCTTAGCCCCGTTCGACTCTCAGAGCGGAAGCCCATCATCTCCTTCATGGTCATAAGGTCTTTTTCAAAACCATCAAGCTCCGCTTCGCTTACATTTTCGTTTCGCGCAATTTTTGCAGCCAATGTGTCATTGTTCGTTTGAATGTTGACGGCCAACACTTTAATTTCGGGAGCATTGGTAGCCGATAACAATCCCGCCTGTTCCACAAATTTATCGAGGGGTACTTCCGATTTTGTCTTCGCCTGATCAAAAACAACTGAGAAAACATCAATCTTTTTTTTAGCTTCTATACGAGTCTCTTTGTCCCCCGAGCTAAGATCCTTCTCTAACCTGGCCAATTCAGTAAAATCAGCCGAGCCAGGTTCCTTGGATTTCATCCAGGTAAACAGTTTCAGCTCAAGTAAAAATTTTTGTAAAGTCCCACAGAGCGCTTTTATTCCGTATTATACCCACCCCGCTTTCTCCATACGCA
>CAYILS010000047.1:0-4280 GCA_964364325.1 uncultured Pseudomonadales bacterium | reverse complement strand
TTTTCCTTACCTCCACCCAGAGCAGTTTCTTTATTGTTTACCATACCTCCAATTCTATCACACCAGGCCTGTTTGCAATGCTAGAATAGCTCTATGGCCAAACAATCTCAAATCATTCTCGACCAACTAGCAGAACAGGGGTTTTTAAAGCCCAATATCAGAAGGTTTTTAGACTTAATCCGCAAACATCAACCCATTCGAGTTTTCCACGAAGATTTAAACAGATTTATCGAACTAGATTACGAAGAGGGGTGGTATTTCATTAAAGAATGGGCTAAAAATAACAATTTTTCGATCAATGAGCGACATTCTTTCAAATTCCAACTTGACACACTCGAGGGAGATTTGCGGGGTAGAGAAAAACTAGAGTCAGAAGCCGCCTCAGCCCTCAACTCCCTCAAAGCCAAGGCGCGCGAAGATCTTCCAACCCCCGTAAAAAACGCCATCCCCACTAGCCAGCAAAAAGCCGACAAGATCCAGCGCGATCAAATTAAAGATCTCGAATCACGCCTCTTTGACCCCATGACCACCTTCTACTACAACTCTCCCATGCTCAAAGACATTGGCAACTCTGATCTGCGCACCCGTGCCGCCACCATCCTCGCCGGACACCCCCAAATCGTTGCCTATTATGACCCGCGCCTCGAAACAGCTGGCCGCACCCATCTGGGCACCACCACCAATCAATTCCAATTAATATTGAGTCAATATCTCCCCGAACTTACCCCCCTCTACTACACGCTTCGTAGTGATGAAATGGAAGCCAAAACCCAAAAGACACTCGAGGGCGCCAAGGTTGAGCTCGCCAAAATCTATCCTGGCCATTCTCAAGACCAAATTAACCTCAAAGATCTCGATGAGGACATGTCCCATTTTTACAAAGTAGCACGAACCGGTAGCACCCTCACCGACATTAGTGAAATCATCAAAGCGCTCCCATCCGCCTATCTCACCCAAGATGTCAGGGGACTTGACCAGATGATCCGCCAAATTGTTGTCCGTGCCGCCACTGGCACCCATGTCTCAGGGAGCGACCTCCTCGCACAGCTCATTCGCGAAAATAAGATCTCCCCTCAAGCGGCGCTTCAGCTGCAGTTTTTAGCCCCTCGCTTAGAACTGGCCGAACTCGATATCCGCTCTGAGCTCTCTGGATACGATCTCCTTGACCGGACCCCTACTCGCGAGCGTGCCTCAGCTGGACTAGCCCAAAGTCTGGGCCTCAACCCTTCTACTTTTTGGCTCAAAGGCAAAGATCTCGCCCAAGCCGAAAAGTATTTTCTTGGCCTGCCGGAATACCAGGGGGCAAAAACACTAGAAGAGGCAATTAGTCTGGAGCTCGATCGTGCCACTAATTTGGACCGGTACAACCAGCTTGCCAAGTTAAAAGATCAATCGACGCAGTGGAGAGACTATCGCCAGGCTCGCTCAGACAATACTCTTTTCTTCCTCCAGGACACCATGACCAAATTTGGTCACAACTCTCGTGTCATTCGCGAACCATACGAAAAGGCCTCTCGACGTTTTTGGTCTGTTTTCGACAACATCGACGAGGTCATCCACTACCCACAGCGGAAAGTGGCCGATTTTTGGGAAGACATTGTGGATGGTCGCAAAAAGTTCTTGGGCCTGAGTGCCGTCATCGATTTTAAAACCAAAACCGGCAGAATAATCCACATCCCCCTGCTCAACTTGCCCGGTTTTTTCCTTGATCAATTTGTGGTTCTCCGTAAATATTTAGCCACCAACGTTTTTAAATGGTCGTGGGGATTAGCCAAGCAAGGCGGTCTTTTTACTCCTCTCAAACACGTCGCCAACTATTCTTTTGGGTTTATCCAACACGGGGGGGACTTTCGTGCCACCAACTATTATTTTGGCCGCAAAGCCATGGGCAACTTCCTCGACTGGGGATCACACACACTTTTTAACAAGTCCTTTGTCGCTGCTAAAACCGCTTTTGGAGAGGGATTGCTTAAGGTTGGCAACAAAATCACTGGTGGCCTACTTGGTAAAGTTACGGCCTACCTCACCTCGTTAGGGTTAAGTGTTGAAGGTATTGGCATAGTCCTAACCGCTGCTCTACTTGCAGTCGACCTGGTTAAAACAATTGGTGGATTCTTCAAGAAATTCTTTAAAGACGAAAATTTCCGCAACAAGTTTCTCAATTGGGCCCCAGCGATCGCTATCTTCTTTGGTGGTATTGGCACTTTCTTAGCCGGCATCCCCGCCGCGGTGGCGTTTGGGCTTACCGGGCTAATTGCCTTCTTTGGTGCAGCGCTGTCGGGAATCGCGCTGTTTTTTGTACAGGGCTTCCTTTGGGCTGGAGCAGTTGTTGTAAGCACGCTCCTTATTTTCCAGGTTTTTAAACTGACGACCAATCTCGACGCTGGCTCCGCCCTCCAACAAGTAGCCGTGAGCTTACTATGTGATAACGATTCTGCTGGGGTTGAGGTCGGTACCGAAATCAAATCAGCTAGTAGCAGTGTGGCCTCTTGCGCGAACTGTCTTGCCAAATATCTCGCTGAGTGCTACGGCCAGAGTGTAACTAGCAGCAATGTCTCTCAGGGTCTTTCCTGTCTAGCTGCCAAGGCTATTGCCCCCGAAGTCGTCGAAGAGATCCGTAGATCCGCGGAGGGTTATACATATCTCCAATGTGTGGGTTTTGTCCAAGCCTCATTGGTTTGCGGAGGGGCGACAAGGTTGGGAGCTGGTAACGCCTGTAATTTTATAAACTCGGGTAGTGGTTTTATTAGTGGATCAAGTGGTGCACACGTGGGTAGTGTTTGTATGCTTGCCAGTAAAAGCGGGGCCTGTACCGACGAAGAACCCGGACATATATTCATAGTAAATGAAGACAAGGGGGCGTTGGTCGGAGCTGCTGATGCGAACAACAAGCTCTCGTGTGGGGCCTCAGGATGCGTTAGCTCCACGTCGGTGTATCCCAAATCAAGTATTGCAGGATGTCTCGTCAACTAATAATATAAACATATGAGTTTTTTTGTACAGTACAAACGACCAATTGTTCTAACTTCGGTGATAATGATCTTGGGCACCATAATAACTTGGGTGTGGGGAGCTCTTGTGCCTAATCATCCAAAAATCATCTCCACCCAGCCCGCCACAAACACCAGGAATGTCGATCTTTTTGTGCAACTTGGTCTTGCGTTTGATACGGAAGCACTAGCCTCAGATATCTCAATTTCTTCTGACCCACAAGAAAATTGGCATGTAAACCAAACTTCTTCCAATACTGTTACAGCCAAAAGCGAAGACCCCCTAGTTCCCAGCAAGCCATACTCAATCACGGTAAGCTGGAAAAACAACCCTATTTATAATTTTTCATTCACTACAGCTTCCTCCCAATCAGATCTCAAACTACTCAAAAACATTAAGACAGAGGTAGATCGAGACTATCCTCTAGCCAAATTAACCCCCCTAGACTCTTCCCTCTACCGCGTCGTGTACTCAAGTCCCCTCACCCTCGAAATAACCATTAAAAACGTCAATCTAACTACCGCCGAAATCATTGACGAGGTTAAGTCCTGGGTTACCCAAAACGGTGGCGACGCGGCGTCGCACAAATATGTCATCGCTAACACTACTCCATAAACTCTGCACATCGAGCGCGACAGCGCCCGAGAAATGCCTCCAGACATGAATTAGTCTGGGAGACCCTCAACCTCCCCAACTCCCTGATATACTGAAGCTGTATGCAGCAACACCCCATCCCCCAAAACGTCACCCAGTACCAGTTCCGTCTGGTTGGAGATATGACGCTCAAACAATTTCTCGAGCTCGCGCTCGGCCTCCTCCTCGCCTATCTCTTCTTTGCCAGTAATCTCATTTTCATCATCAAGTGGCCGCTCATTGTCCTCTCTATCCTCTTTGGAGCTGGCCTCGCCTTCTTCCCCATCGAAGACCGCCCACTCGACCAATGGATTATTAATTTTGTTAAAGCGATCTATGCGCCTACTCGCTTCATCTGGCAAAAAACCAACAAGGTCCCCAGGCTATTTATTTTCGAAGCTCATGCTCCAGACGTTGTTAACACCATTACCAAAACCATTAAGGCCCCAGCCCAGCAAACTAAGTCCGCCATCTCCTCAGATTTAAGCGAGAACGAAACCAATCTCGTTCACTCACTCGACGCCCTCTTTAAAGATATACCTCAGCCCATCGCCCCCCCCACTGTGGTTGTTCAACAAGACGATAACGTCGTCAAGCCGACTGTTTCCGTTCGCAAGCTCAATCCCCAAAAAGCTGTGGAGTCCATCATCCTACAC
>CAYILS010000046.1:0-7217 GCA_964364325.1 uncultured Pseudomonadales bacterium | reverse complement strand
GGATAACTCCCTCACTCGACCTAACGGTCGGATGGGTCAAGTAGGGATGGCTAAAACCCTTGACATATGGAACGATAATCATTAGTATTGTTCCATAGGAACTAAAGTATGAGCCAATTAGCCGAAAATATCATCAAAAAGTGGTGGGCAACTCCCCTACCACAGATCACGAAGCGAGACATCGATTTAATGGCCTGGCACAACATCAAGGTTAAAAAGATCATCAGCTTGGTAGGATTCAGGCGGGTCGGCAAAACCTATATCTTTTTAGATTTTGCCGGCAAAATTGGCCAGCAAAATACCCTCTACATCAACTTTGAAGATGAGCGAATACCCAAAAAAACTAGCTTCTTGACCGACGTTATTGATACCTTAGCCGAAATGAGCGGCAACAAACCCTATACCCTCCTCATGGACGAAATTCAAAATATTCCGGATTGGAGTAGTTGGGCCAGGAGAATTATCGAAACGACTGATCATCAATTATTTATTACTGGCAGCTCTTCCAAATTATCGTCGTACGAGCTCCCCACCGCGCTGCGAGGTAGGTCGATTACCATTGAGGCCAAGCCTCTCAATTTCCGGGAGTTTTTGAGATTCAAAAAACTCAACTTTGATATCCTCCCCCAAACTGAACAATTAGGTCTCACGCGCGAGTATCTAACGTATGGAAGTTTCCCAGAAGTTGCCCTAGTCGATGAAGGGAAAAAATCACTGATAATCAACGAATATTATAATACGTTTGTCTCGAGAGATTTGATCGACCGACACAAGATCAGAAAGATCGAACTACTCAATTCATTAATCAAAGTACTTCTCAATTCTCCTCACTATACAATCTCCGGACTAACCAAGTCACTCATCTCCATGGGATTTGATACCGGCAAAGCCACCATTCTGCGCTATCTTTCCTACCTACAGGAAAGCTATTTTCTCAAAACGCTCGAGCTACACACCCCCAGCATCAAAAAACGCGGCAAGGCACCCAAAAAACCCTATTTTATCGACAATGCGTTCCTCTTTAATCACTCGACTGAATTCTCCAATAACTTTGGCAGACTCATGGAAAACCTCGTTTCCAACAACCTATCAAACAGCTACTACTGGCAGAATTACGCCGGTAAAGAAATTGATTTTGTCATCAGGGAGAAAGAGGTAAATAAATCCCTCATCCAAGTCAGTTATGCGACCACGCTTACGGAAATTAAAGCTCGTGAAATTGACAATCTAATCATCGGTTCAAAAATACTTAACTGCGTTTCCCTAGTACTCATCACCTGGAATGTAAAAGATGTACTTAAAAAAGGCACTCAAACTATCCAGCTCATCCCGCTGTACGAATTCTTGCGCCGCCCGACTATGCTGTAATATAGTGATATTATAGATCTATGCGCCTACTGATTGTACTCACGCTCACTTATTTCACTCTCGCATTTGCGCCACCCGCCCACGCCACTCTCCAGTACTTCGGCTACTACAACGTCAACGGTCTATCTCCTTGGGTAGATTACCAAGATCACATCCCCGAAATTGGAGCTCGTGGCAACGCCAACATTGGCGTCATTACCGTCTCTGTTATTTCCAAACTGCCTCAGTATTTGACTGAGATGAGACAACACAAAATGTACGCCATTCTTGGAGTGACCGCCATGTTTGAGTCACCCACCCAGGAAGCCAACTGGCAATCCATCAAAAATACCATCAAAGGCTACGAAGACGTTGTCTACGGTTTTTACTTCGACGAATCTGCCTGGCGCGGCATCGGGGTTAATGAATTTCGCTCATACACCAGCCAAATTCGCGCCGATTATCCCACCAAAGCCACCATGTTTATCGAGGGATATCCCCCCATTGCCTGGGGCACCATGCCCCAGGGCTACCTAGACTACATCACCGATTTTGGTTTCGATTTTTACGGCACGGTCGAAAATCCCAATAGTTTCGAAGAGGGCTGGGCCAACTATTTGACTTATTATCAAAAAATCTATCAGTTAAGTGCCGGCAAAAAAGTCTGGCTCGTCCCCGACGGCTATGGTTATTACAACTCTCCCCCTAGCACTCTCGCCGCCATTCTTCAAAGGTACTACCAACATGCCCTCGCTCACCCCGAAGTTGTCGGGATGCTCGTTTTTCGCTATGACCCGGGCGACAACAATACTTATTACACTGTCCAGGATGCCATGAATCCCGGTTCCAAATTTTACGATCCCGGTGTCGTACACACCCATAACAGTGTGGGCAAAGCCATCCTTGCCAACGCTCCTCCCTATCCCAGCCCCTCTGCCAAACCCGGCGACTTAAACAGCGACGGCTCTGTCAATATTTTTGACTTCAATCTACCGGTCTCCCGCTTCGGCAATCCATATACGATCTTTGATTTCAATCAGATTGTGGGTAATTATGGGAAATAAATTGAAGTTACATTTTCCCAAATTCATCTTTGTGTTACTTATCCTCTTGTCTTCTCCTCATGTAGCTCATGCCTCGACTTATTACGTGGCCCCAAGCGGCAATAACTCCAACACTGGTACGCTGACCTCGCCTCTGCGCGATATCTCTAGCGCTCTCAATCTCGCCACAGCCGGTGATACCGTTTCGGTGCGCGCGGGGACGTATCCGGCTTTTACCGTCACCAAGAACAGCCTCAGTATCACCGGCTATCTGGGCGAGCGACCGCTCATTAGCGGTGGCGCCGGTATCAAGTTATCGGGGTCAGATCTTACTCTCTCCAACTTTGAGGTCACTGCTATGTCAGCTAACAAGAGTGGAGCGATCTTATCCACCGGCAATCGCAACCTTATCAAAAACAATCTAGTCCACGACAATCTCGCCACAGGCACCAACGGTATCCTCATTGTGGGTGCCATCAATCAAGCTGAGGGCAATACTGTCTACAACAACAATAGAATGGGGATCGGCATTTACAACTCTAGTGGCAATATCGTGTCCAAGAATACTGTCTACCAAAACACCCTGAGTACGGGCGATTCTGATGGTATTCATTGCCTAGGTGACTCGGTAGGTCAATCTCACTCCAATACGATTAGTGAAAACACTACCTACGAAAATGCCGACGATGGTATCGATATGTGGAACTGTACCAATAACCAGATTCTTAACAATAATTCCCATCACAACGGTGGCACAGGTGATGGTCATGGGATCAAGCTTGGTTATGGGGGCGGCAATACGGTCAAGCATAATGTATCCTATTCCAACCTGGCTTGTGGTTTTACGAGCAATGGAGCCGGCAACTACTACGAAAGTAATATTTCTTATTTAAACGCCGATTGTGGTTTTACCGATTCCTACCGTGTCACTGCCAACACGACAACGAGTAGTTTTATCAACAACTTTGCCTACAACAACTCCAAAAACTATGTCAAAGGTCCATATACCACTGTTTTTACCGGCAATTCCGAGTCCGCCCCTCTCATCACTTCGCCATCACCCTCCCCCAAACCCGGCGACTTAAACAGCGACGGCTCTGTCAATATTTTTGACTTTAACCTACTGGTTTCCAACTTCGGAACCATGTATAATATTTTTGATTTTAATCAGATTGTGGGTAATTACGGAAGATAACTGTATGTTAAAGATATTCAAAACTATCATCTTCCTCTTTATCTTTTTGCTGATCCCTAGTTCTGCTTCTGCCGCTACCTACTATGTCGCTACCAATGGCAGCGATAGCAACGCGGGCACGCTGACTGCCCCATTTCTTACTATTCCAAAAGGACTCAGCGCCATATCTAGCGCTGGCGACACCCTCTATATTCGTGGCGGCAACTATAGCGTCGGAGCATTTACTTTCTCCAACAAAACCGGTACTGCCACCCAGAAAATTACCATTTCCGGTTATGAGAATGAACGGCCACTACTCAACGCCTCCGGCAGGATCAACGCGCTTTGGGACAATTTTATTGTGCTCAGTCGTTTGCAACACGTCACTCTCAAGAACCTTGAGATCGCCAACTCACGCACCAAAGGCATCTATCTCGCTCGCTCCAATAACGTCACCTTCGACAACATCTGGATCCATCATACTGCGCTCGCCGCTATCTGGGCCGAGGAAGACACCAGCAATCTCATTATCGAAAACAGTCGTTTCTGGCAAAACAACAAAGTCAATGACCCCACGTGCACCTCAGGTAACGCGGCTTGCCCTGGCTGGTACGCGGGCGGCCAATGGATGGGAGCTATCCACCCTCGCGGTAGCACCAGCTCAACCGGAACATATATCAATAACGTTATCATCCGTAAAAATGAAATTTTTGAAAGTTACGGCGAGTGCATCAATGCCCATGGCCGGGTCAGCAACCTCACCATCGAAGACAATGCTATTTATAACTGCTGGGCACCGGCAATTTATTATCCTAACGACAAGGATATTCTCATCCAGAGAAACTTGGTCTACCACACCAATGACACCCGGTTTAGGCGAGGTGGTAACCCCAGCGCCGGAATCGGCTCTCAAAAAGAAGACCCACCCACTAGACCGGGTGAAATGAAGAACATTAGAGTTATCAATAATTTTGTGAAAGGTTTCGGCAGTAATTTTTTCTTTTGGCAACATATTGGCGGCTATCTTGAGAACACGTTGATTGCCCACAATACGTTTGTTGATGCCCACTCCAACACCGGAACTGCCAATAGTATTAATATACTGCCTGGTCCTCACATCAATACCCGATTTGAAAACAACATTGTAGTGCAGGACGATACAACCGGTGCTATTGGGTATTCTGACGGCAGTGTCACGTTCTCCAACAATTTATGGTCTAAAACTCCGCCTGCCAATATGACGGGAGCCGGAGACATTATTACCAACCCCTTACTCTCTCGGACAGGCAACACCGGCGCCGGTCAACTGACAGCGGATTACTTCAAAATACTCTCGGGTTCACCGGCAATCGGCAAAGCCAAGTCATCTACCATCACGGAAGATTATTTTAGAATCACTCGCTCCGCTCCCGATCTAGGAGCTCACGAATTTGGTGGTTCGGTCACGACTTCACCCTCTCCCTCGCCCGCCCCCTCCCCCAAACCCGGTGACTTAAACACCGACGGACATGTTAATATCTTTGACTTCAATCTACTGGTCTCCCGCTTCGGCAATCCGTATACTATTTTTGATTTTAACGCGGTGATTAGTAATTTTGGTGTATAAATAGTACATGGTACGAATTTACTCCGGTATCCTCTTTTTGTTCTTTTTTGTCGCGCTTCCGGGGAAAGCATTCGCGGCGACGTATTATGTAGCTACGAATGGAAGCGATAGTAATGCGGGATCACCGTCCAGTCCCTGGAAAACTATCCAAAAAGCCGCCAATACGGCAGTAGCAGGCGATAGTGTCTATGTACGAGGAGGGACGTATCCCGAGCAAGTTTCCTTTACTCGTAGTGGTACCTCTTCCTCTCGGATTACCTTTGCGGCGTATCAGAGCGAAGTTCCTGTGATCGATGGGAGTGGTTTTACTAGTACTACCTACGACGGTTTGGTCCAGGTGCGCGATGGTGTCCACTATCTCACTTTTTCGGGATTTACTATCAAGCGCGCGCCCGACATGGGACTCGCCAATCGTGGGAGCTACAACATTTTCGCCAACAACAAAATCTTGCTCTCGTACGATACTGGTATCTGGCACCGCTTCGGTCACGATACGGTGTATCGCAACAACGAGGTCTATCTCAACGAAAGATCCAATGCCACCTCCGCCTCAGACACGAGTATTGTCTGTTCTAATAACACTACCGGCTGGCCTGCCGCCCTCAATTCTCAGCGTGCCGCCGGTACCTCCTCGCTCTGGGAAGGTAATTATGTGCACAACAACTGTGGTGAGGGTATCGTCTCCAACGATGGCGATCAGATTATCGGCAATACGTTCAGAGATAACTGGAGTATCAATATCTATGTCGACGAAGCGGTCGGCGTCGTCGTCGATCGCAACTTTGTCTACGAGACCGAAACTACCTATATTCCGAGAGGTAACGATAATTACTACAAAAACTTGGCTTCTGGATTGTTTGTTGCTGACGAAGCCGCGTGTCTTGCCCACGACAATCTCTTTACCAACAATATCGTCGTCAATACCAGACATGGATTTGGGTATTATCAGTATTCTGCTTGTTCGGGGATTATCAACACCAAGATTATTAACAATACCATCGTCAATTCCTGGGATTACGCTTTCCGTATCCCCGGATCTGTCTCTGGCAATGCGGGTAGTATTATCGCCAACAATATCATCTATACCAAACAAGGTAAGGCCATGATTCTCGAAAATCCTGCGAATTTCAAAATACTCAACAACCTCTGGTATTTCTCTAGCGGTAGCTTGACAGGGCAATTCCAGTGGGGAAGCACTAGCTACGATTACAGCACTTGGAGCAATCTCTCTGCCTCAATTACCGGCAATCGCCTGGGCGACCCACTATTTACAGGGACTATCCCTCTGGACCCCACCCAAAACAATCCCGCTCTCTATGCGCTTCAATCTACCTCGCCGGCCATCAATACCGGTATAACTGTGGCAAATATCCCAAGCGGCGACTACGAAGGTAACGCTCGCCCCGGAGGCTCATCCTGGGATATCGGTGCCTATGAGTACGGCTCCGGCGGAGGCGCCAAACCAGGCGACCTCGACGGAAACGGCACAGTCAATATTTTTGACTTCAACTTACTTATCTCCCGCTTCGGCAATCCGTATACGATCTTTGATTTCAATCAGATTGTGGGTAATTATGGGAAATAAATTCATTTTCGCCTTCTTTTTCCTGTTTTTTCTACCGCATCCGGCACAGGCCGCCCTCAGCCAATCGATTATTATTAATCATCAGTCTGTCGCTTTGTTTTCGTCCCTTTCTGATACGGATATAGCCCGTGCAGCTGCCATAAAAATGTTACTGCGGCACGCGTCAGTCGGCGGAAATATCAAGTCAGGTTTAACTACATTATACAATCAAAACAATAAATACAGCTCAAGTAATTGGAGCTTTCAAGGTCGACCCAACAATGGCTGGCAATATAAAGTTGATGACCTCGTCACCCAAGTAACAAATAACAATAGTTCCTATGATATCTTTGGAATGAAATTTTGTTATGTCGATCCGGACGCGAATTGGACATATTATCGGACGAAAATGGCACAGTTACAGGCAGCCTACATTCGCACTTGAAACGCACCACCTTGTTGTTTAAGTAATTCCAGTTCCTT
>CAYILS010000045.1:0-7229 GCA_964364325.1 uncultured Pseudomonadales bacterium | reverse complement strand
GTCGGAGCTGATGCCTGAGTGGGCCAGAGGACTAGGCGAGTGGCTGGTGGTAAACCCATGGAGAGTACTGGTGCCTTTGGCGGGTGTTGGCTACTTGTTGCTACGGGTCACATACGGTGTTGCGTATAGAGAGCTTATTCTCGGACTATTTGGGGGATTTCCATGACACATTTGAAAGCCATGGGAGCTTGGGCGGCCTATATTTGGGCGACGACCGTGGCGGGGTTGGCGATCCACCCTTACCAGTCGGTCAAGCGGATGGTGATGGGAGACAAAGTGCTACTACCCACCACGTTGTCGCCGGTTTTAGGGCTTGCGGGATTGTTTGTTGTCGGGCGCGTATTTAGTTATGTTTTTACACTTGGGACTATTGGACGTGAACTAGTGGCTCTTGTGCTCGGCTCGACTTTGATTGGACTACTACTCTGGCAGGGACTTCTCCTGGCTCTGATTGTGCGGTTTTGGCGGGCTCGGCTTCGCTAAGCTACGCACGGGCACTGCTCGCTAAAGCGAACTGATGATTTCTACTTCACCAAAATACTTCATTTTTAGTAGTTGTTTGTCGCTTGTGAGGAAGTAATCACAATGCGACGATGAGGCTGAGTGGAGCTGAATATTGTCTTCTATGTCTGAAGTAGGCCCAATTAGTGATTTTTTGAGTATGGTGTCTGTAAAGTTAACCACAAAAAGATCTTTTAAGATGTTTTGGAGTTTTTGGTTAGGCATGCGGAGCTTGTGAACATAGCTGATCGTGGGAAAAGAAAGCGGAGAGAAGAATAGGTCGTTATTGCCGACGTCCGATAATTTCCGAGTACGGCGCATAAATATGTCTAAGATATAGTTGGTGTCAAGAAATGCTTTTGCCATATTTTTTTGCCATGTAATCTGAGTAGTTCTTTTTGGCTTGAACTGGAGATAGGTAAGGTAGCTTGAGATCGTCGATGCTTTTTGCTAGACGTGTGTGGTTCGTAGTCTTGACGCTGGACGTTTCGAGGGTAAGAATCCCGAGATTTTTGGAGCGATGAATGAGGTTGATCGACTTACCAGCAAGGAGCGCTTCGACAAAAGCGGAGGTTTGAGTCCTGAGTTGGGTGGTGGTAATGTAGTTCATATACATTTGAATATACATTTGAATATACACTTGAATGTATATTTGTCAAATAACCAGATTTGGAGTATTTGGCATTAAGTGTTTATTGCATCAGTTTTGATATCATGATTTAAATCATTATATCGCCCGGCTGAATGATTTTTGGGTGGTGGGCGACTAAGTGGGTATGGAAATCCCTAGACACTGGAGATTAAAGAAACAAAGATATGGGTTGGTAGGGGAGGTTTGTCCACATTGCGATGATAAAATTTTCCCTCCGAGAGACGTGTGCCCAAATTGTGGGGATGAATGCAAAGAACTATTTATGTTTTCTGGAGAGGGTGAAGTTTTTACCTATACAGTTGTTTATGAGGCTCCTGCGGGTTTCGAGGGAAATGTCCCATATACAGTAGCAATAGTTAAGTTGAAAGAAGGACCAATGGTTACAGCGCAACTGACAGATGTAGAACCAGATTTAGTTGAGATTGGTATGCCAGTAGAAATGGTTACAAGAAAATATAAGAATGATGGAGACGAAAGAGGGATGATTATCTACGGATATAAATTTAGACCTGTGATGTGAGATAATCTGGCTATGAATTTACGAAAGACGGTGGAAGAATTGCAAAATACTCCTTATGCAAGCCGAAAGGTAGTTTGTGTAGATGAGCTTGATAACGAGATGGGGGTTGAGTCATTGATAAATGCTCACCGTGACCCTGGGATTAAACACAGAGCATTTTCTTTAAACCTATATCGTGTTCGAGATGGCAAAAAGGAACTACTACTCCAGAAGCGAGCAGTAGAAAAACCAGTATTTGTTTTATTGTGGACTAACACGTGTTGTTACAATATGGCTCCTGGTGAGGATTACTTGCCTCGTGCAGCAGAGCGAGCATGGGAAGAGATGGGGGTAAGGATTAGTAAGGACGCTCTAAGAGTTCTGTATCGATTCTCTTATTATGCCCCTGACATAGAGGGGTGGTGCGAGAACGAGGTCGATACAATTATTGTGGGAGAATGGGATGGCGAGGTTAACTTAAATCCTACCGAGGCGGCTGACCATATGTGGGTAGACCTAGCAACACTGGAAAGTGATATGGGGAAGAATCCAGATTTCTATGCGCCGTGGTTTAAGACGATTGTTTCTGATTCCAGATTCCGTAGCGTTTTCGAATGATTTTTGGGTAATTTGCGACTAATTATTTTATGGAGCCTGGTGTGATTACTAGTGTTCTCTCGCAACCTCGATGGAGTGCGAAGAGATTTGAAGATGCTCACCGAGGTCTTCCAAATGGATCGTGTGATGATCCACCTGAAGTGCAGCTCAAATTTTGGCTAGAGATGGCCTACGACAAAGCTGGCACCGACACAGGTTTATTTGAACAGTTAAAAACTGAATTAATTGCCCAGGCTATGGCTGGCATGTTCGATAAATCAATTATGGAAATATTTGGAAAAGTAATTTTATCTGGTGAGCACGCAGTTGTGTATGGGAAGATGGCGCTGGCCGCTAGTATTTCCTTGGGAGTAAGCGTAAGTGTGGTGGAGCAGGGTGGAAGTGAGAAGAATCCAGTTATCGATAAGGCCATAGAGGTAGCTGGGGGAGATGGCAATATCCAGGTTTTGATTGAGAGCGAATTACCGATTGGATCTGGATTGGGATCTTCAGCTGCGGTATCCGCTGCGACTATAAAAGCAGTACGAGAGTATCTGAATAAACCAATTAACGAAGATGAATTATTCAATCTTACTTTTGAGTGTGAAAAATTGGCACATGGCAATGCATCTGGGCTGGATCCCGCAGCTGTCGTATATGGTGGATTGATTGCATATACAAAGGGACAGCCTTTTGAGCGACTACAAATAGAGCGACCACTCAAATTGTTGCTCGTGAATACGGGTAAGCCAACTGAAACCACCAAGGAAATGATTGAGCTGGTTGCTAAGAAACTAGGTAACACCGAGATCATTAATTCGATCGAGGGCGTTGTGAAGCAAGTAAGAGAGAGATTAATCCGGGGAGGAGATATTTCCGAGTTAATCAATCAAAATGGCGTCCTACTTGAGGATTTGGGAGTTGTTGGTAAAAGTGCGCTTTTGCTAAGTAAAGAGTTGAGAGATCTTGGTGGAAAAGTAAAGATAGCTGGGGCGGGGGGGGTGAAGACTGGATCGGGCATGATGATTGTCATGCATCCAGATCTCACACAAACTAAAAAATTGTTGGATAATAAGCAAATTAGTTATTTTGAAACGGAGATAGGGAAGGAATGAAAGTAACTGCGTCGGCACCAGGGAAGTTGATGTTGTATGGGGAACATGCCGTGGTGTATGGCTCTCCGTGTATTGTGACGGCGGTAGATCAGAGGGTACGAGTGTCAGTAGAGCCAAATGGCGAGGGCGAGATCCATGTGTGTTCGCCAAATGTCGGGTTGGATGAATATCACAAGAGCGTAGCTAAGCTCGGACAAGACGATGTACCCAAGTCGATGTCATTTGTCGAACACCTGGTTAAACGAGTGTACAAAAAATATCATATTAACAAGGGGATTAGGATTTCGACCGAGTCGGACTTTTCTACTCAGTTTGGATTTGGGTCCTCGGCGGCAGTTGTGGTGGCGCTAGCCAAAGCGCTGAGTGAATACTTTGAGTTGAAACTGAGCGAGCGAGCGATTTTTGAGTTGTCGTACCAGGCAGTGCTGGATGTGCAGGGAGTTGGAAGTGGGTTTGATGTGGCGGCGTCGGTGTATGGCGGAACCCTGTATTACGTCACTCCAGGTACTGTGATTGAAAATATTTATATTGGTGACTTGCCGATGGTCGTTGGCTATACGGGAGTGAAGGCTGATACGCCCACACTGATACGACAAGTGGCAGAACTGAAGCGCAACGAGGGGTGGGTAGAGTCGGTATTTGCGGATATCACTAAGTTGGTGAATCGCGCCAAATCTTTGTTTGAGAAGAATGATTTTGCACAACTTGGAAAGCTCATGAACAAGAATCAGAAACTACTGGCGACGTTGAACGTGAGCTCGGTGGAGTTAGATAGACTGATTAAAGTCAGTATGGATACTGGAGCGTACGGGGCCAAGCTGTCGGGAGCTGGAGGCGGCGACTGTATGGTCACTTTTATAGATAAAGCAAAAAAGAAAGAAATAGTAGAAGCAATTAAACGGGTTGGGGGAACTTGGATGGACGTGAGGACTGGAGCTGACGGGGTTAGAATAGAGTAACTATGAGTGACTCCGAGTGGATAGTAGAGGTTGACGAGCGAGATAATCTGATCGGAAAAATCGAACGTGACTTAGCGCATAGTCCGTCTGATTTGAAATTGCACCGTGAAGCGATGGTTCTCTTGTATACAGACGCTAATCAGGTGAATTTTTTGCTTCAGCTAAGATCGATGAAGAAAAGACAATTGCCTGGATACTGGACATTGTCGACTACAGGTCATGTTGATATTGATGACATTTCTCCCATTGACCCTGAAGGATATGTAACAGCTGCAAAAAGGGAGGTGAAGGAGGAAGTAGGGGTGAGTGTCAAAAACTTAAAATTGGTGGGGAAGCAAGCGCAAAAAATTCCAGAAAACTGGTCCATGATGGGGATTGTGACCGGAGAATATGAAGGGGAACTGAAGCTCGACACAGAAGAAGTGTGTGAAGTCGGAGTATTTGACCGAAAAACTGTCTTGGAGATCAGTGATAAACTAACACCAGGGGCAAAAGCCTGTTTAGAGTATTTAGGAATATTAGACAAAGAGGAGAAACTATGACAAAAATCACCGCAAAGGCTCACAGCAATATCGCACTCGTTAAGTATTGGGGTAAGAAAGACGATGGCTTGCGATTACCCGCTAACTCTTCTGTCGCCATTGCGCTGGATGAGGCATACACTCTTACCACGGTTGATTTTGACGAGTCGTACAAAGAAGATGAAGTCCAATTGCTAGGACAGGGGTTTGAGGATGATGAAGTAGAGAAAGTAAAAAAACATCTCGATAGGGTGAGAAAACTGGCAAGTATCCAAACTAAAGCCAAGGTGGTTTCTCAAAACAACTTCCCTAAGTCGGCGGGGATGGCATCGTCTGCGAGTGGGTTTGCGGCTCTCTCCATGGCCGCCGCTAACGCTGCGGGGTTACAGCTGAGTGAGCGAGAGATGTCGGTGCTAGCTAGGAACGGGTCTGGATCAGCCAGTAGGTCGATACCAGGGGGTGTATCGGTATGGCATACAGCGGACGATGATTTGAGTTCATACGCTGAGCAAATCCCTTATCCTCCAGAATGGGACATTAAGGTACTCCTGGTGATGGCAGAGGACACATCGGCTAAAAAAGTATCGACTACCGAAGCGATGGCCATGGCGGCAACGAGCCCGTATTATCAGGGAGCAGTGCTTGAAGCAGAAAAGAACATTCTCAGTTTAAGAGAGGCAATGGTGAGCGGTGACTGGAAAGCGTTTGGGAAGGTAATCGAGGATGAGTGTTACCGACTCCACAGTGTCTGTATGACTCAGACCCCCAACATACTGTACTGGCGTGGGGTGACCATCGAAGTCTTCCAGGCGATGTATCGACTCCGAGATCAAGGAGTAGAGGCTTTCTTTACGGTTGACGCTGGTCCTCATGTCCATATCGTGTGTCAAGGAAAAGATATCGAGGCGGTGAAGCAATCACTTAAGAGTGTGGGTGGAATAAAAACAGTGATTGAGTGTGGGATAGGTGAGGGAGCCAAATTAGTCAGTGACCATTTATTTTAATATGATTGATAAAACACAAATTCCTCAGCATATTGCAATATTGATGGATGGGAATAGGCGGTGGGCGAAGAAACAGGGGATGAATATCCTCAAGGGGCACGAATATGTGGTGGAGAACGTGGTCGAGAACTTGATTGAGCGGTGTGGAGAACTGGGGATCAAGTATTTGACTCTGTGGGTCTTTAGCACGGAGAACTGGGAGAGAGATGAAAAGGAAGTGAGCGGGTTGATGCAGCTGTTTCGCAAAGCCCTACAAACCAAAGTGTTGCGGTTTATCGAGAAGGGTGCACGGCTAAAGATGATTGGAAATATTGAGCGGTTCCCAGCTGACATCCAAGAGGGACTAAGGCAAGCGATGAAGCTCTCCGAGAAGAATGACAAGATTACGGTGACGTATGCGCTGAATTATGGGGGAAGGGATGAGATTTTACGCGCTATGAGCAAAATGATGAGTAACCAACCTCCTCTAATCACGGAAGAAGAATTTGGTAAGTATCTAGATACCGCGGGGATGCCTGACCCCGACTTGATTATCCGCACTGGTGGAGCACAGCGGATGAGTGGATTTATGCCATGGCAAGGGGTGTATAGCGAATATTATTTTACAGAAACTCTGATGCCGGAGTTCACCACAGAGAAAATAGATGAGGCGATTGAGGATTATCAGAGGAGACAACGTCGATACGGAAAATAATCCTTTAAGGTCTGTCCTTTCGTCTGCCGACGAGCCCTTCTTGGCTTGCAGCCAGGAATTCCTTTTAAGGACAGACCTTCTGACGACGCGTTGTTTGCTTACTTGGGAATTGCAGTCTAACTAAGTATGTTCACCTTGAATATCACTTGGAGGATTTGGGCGATCCAGTAGGCGAGGAAGATGATAAGGAAACCACCAAGCGCACTCGTGATCATTTTTTTACCTTTTTCCTGAGATTCTTTGTCGGCGGCACCGGCCAACATGGTAAAACCACCACCTACCAGCATGCCAAACAGGATAAGGCCAGCGATGGTTAGGGTAGCAGGGAGAAAACTGTTGACGATGCTACCAAGGCTGTCGCCGGTTGTGACGCCAATGGCGCTATTGTAATCACCGTAGGGGATGTCTTGAGCATGGACTGGTTTGATGAGCATATTAACCTCCAAATCCTGGTAACTGAATGATATCACCGGCGATAATTTTGAGTAAAGTGACGGAGAAAACGATAAACAAGATGCCGGTGACGGCACCAGTAAAGAGCTCTTTGCCTTTTTTGACTTGTTCGGCGTTGTCGCCGCCGGTCATGATCTGGATAGTGGCGGCCAGCATGATAATGAGCGAAATGGCTCCGGCGATGCCGGCGAGGAAGGTCAGGCAGAGGGTGGAGGCGAAGGAGCGGGTCATCGG
>CAYILS010000044.1:0-7899 GCA_964364325.1 uncultured Pseudomonadales bacterium | reverse complement strand
TAAACAAGGTTGAGACTGCCCAGATCAACAACATCATCATCGCTATTGTCGAGATCCCGAGCATTAAAATCGTTTTATTCCGAATAGTCATACTATTATTTATACACCAAATCCGACCATTTTCATGAACCGACTCTTTGGACATTTGACTTAACTAGGATGAAACGAAAAAATTCTCTTTATGCGCTTGCAGTAGGCACTGAGTCGCGTGTATAACCCTCGAGGATCTCTTTGACCATCCCTACAATTTGCTTGGGCTCATACTCACTCTTGACGATATATTTGACCGCCCCCATCGAGATCGCTTTTTCCGCATCAGCCTGTCCGGCTAAATTGGTCAACATGATCACCGGGATTTTTTTAGTGGCTGGGTCAGCTTTGAGTTTTTCCAGTAGCTCCAGCCCGTTCATTTTGGGCATCATCACGTCGAGCAAGATGATAGTAGGGATATCTTTGTGAACCAAGGTCAGTCCCTCTTCTCCGTCTCCCGCCGCCCGTACATCATATCCTTCAATCTGGAAAACTTTGGAATACAGCCGCGCCATCAAGGGGTCATCTTCAACTATCAGGATCTTTGCTTTAGCATCTGCCATACAGTTACTTATACTCCACAGTTGTCCCTCTACGCAAGTGCGCCTTCAAGGCCAGGCCTTTTTGACACATCCATTACTCATCTAGATCAATCATCTCAAAATAAACCCTCGATATGTCACCCGTTTCCTCTACAAACGACTGGTAGGTATTCCTTGGATTAGTCTTTGAAAAATAGGCAAGGATATCATCTGTCTTGACCCAACCTTGCTTAAACAACCCCAGGTAATTCCCATAGCTCGAATACTTGTAGTCAGCCAGACCTTCAAGGCCTGGCCTTGAAGGCAACAGATCTATCGGATTACGGTGGATATACTTGGTGATATAGGTAAACTGGTCCTCATTGGTAATCAAAACCGTTTTATATCTACCCTGGAACAGGCTCCCCACCCTTTTATACTTCTTATTAAAGTACAACACGTACTTCAAAATGAGCGACTGCATAAACTCAGCAATTCCCCGATCGGTCGATTGTCTAATCAAAAAATGAAAGTGATTCGGCATCAAACAGTACGCCAACAATTCAACTTGATCATGATAATTTTTGAGTATGTGCGAGGGTGATACACCATGTCCATCCAACTCCTTCAAGGCCTGGCCTTGAAGGCTGGATTCTTCGAGATAAACCTTCATATAGCCCAGGAAAACTTTGTAGTCTTGCTCATCGAGGAAAATATTTCGTTTCTCAACTCCACGGTTATATATATGGTAGTACCCACCCGCCCCGTATTCCTTTCGACTATTCTTTTGTGGCATATTCGTCACCTTCAAGGCCTGGCCTTGAAGGTCAAAATCACTCCCATTCTTTCACCAGCTTCTGGCAAACCAAATAAATCGGCCACGACAACCCAATCATGACCATTATAACGAGCGCAAAAGTCATCTGCACCGCTTGCCCCGCCGCCTGGAGCGCCGCCACTTGGGGCTGTGACACCTGCAAGACACTGCTGACTTCATTGTCTTGATCCCTCAGTGGCACATATGCCGAGAGGTAATCACTCTCCCCGACTTTGCTCGTTTGCGCCAGGATCTCCCCCTTCTTCCACACCTGTTCGATCACTTTGACATTCGTTTCTTTGATCCCCGACAAGCGGGTCGTTCCATCGCCAATGTTCTCGGTAGTCGAAGAGAGTAGTTGGTCACCGTACACCCCGACCGATAGACCTGTACTCTCCTTGAGCCCGTCCACATATGCATTGTCCAGTAGTTCTGAAGCTACTATAGTACCGCCTCCTGCGGGGACCGCCACGCGGATCGAGACTTGTGGCGCGATCACGCCAGGTCGACTAACAATCCCGCTGACCGTCTCTCCACTGAGTGCCCGCATCACGTATTTGTCGTCACTCCACGAGACGCCACGCTCCTCTTCATTTTCACCTTTCAAAATAATTTTGCCTTGGCCATCGGTCACCACCAATGACGCCACGCCGGTGGCTTTCATTTGTGCCTGCACTTTGTCCCCGAGATCCTTGCGCTCTCCACTTGCAATCGCCTCAACAACCATTGCATCTTGCGCAAACAATCTGGTCTCAGAGGCAAGTCTGGCTTTCTTTTCTTCGATCAAGCTCGCCATGACTTTGGCGTTTGAGGTCAGTTTAGTGAGAGATTCGCGCTCCACGCTCTGCAAGAGCAGGGTCACAAACAGTCCCGTAATCAGGAGTGACAGACCCACGGCTCCGGTCAAAGCCAACATAAACAGCTGGGTCGAGAGTCGCTTGAGCAGGTAGTACCAGGTCCACTTGGCTAGGATAACGGTTGCTACAACCAACAAAGCATATTGAGCTATACTCGCCCACCCAAATGGCGCCGTCAGCTTGGACACCCACACGATTTGACTATCCCGAAACAGGCTGGCTAGCCCAACGAGCTCGTACAGAGAGAGTACAAAAAACCCAACCGCACTATGTTTCAAATGGTCTTCGAGTCCGATACTCGCCCTTCTCCAGTACATAAATGAGAGTACTGCGCAGATGAGTGGCAAGCTAAATTGGAGAATCGTGGACATCATAACTTGGGCCTCTTGGTCAGTGGTGTCAGAATCAATCCAACCAAAATAAGCACATACGACAGTGTACGCAAATACAGATAACCACTTCTCACCATCTCTGCGACGCCTCCACTCCATGCACTCGTCAAAACACTGGTTTCCAAATTCATCGCCTGCGCCAAAAACGAGAGCGACAACAGCGCTAGTCCCAACAGGAGCGGTATCTGCCTAGTCTCTTTGCGCTCACTCCAAGCGTCATAGTACAGCCAAAACAAGCCAAACAGCACGAGCGCCGCAATCACCAAAATACTAAACCTCGCAATCTCTGCCCCAAATATCTGCCACATAGTATCAGTGTATCAAATTAAATGCGACTTGCGAGCTGGATCTCTAGATCTTTCCACCTCACAGTAACCAATACGGCACCAGATAAATCATCCGCCCATCATCCTCGATTCGTCCTACTTCTCCTCCATACACCAGATACCCCTCATCCAGCTTATTCTTCTGCATATAGTTGAACAAGTGATTAGTATCCGTCTTCTTTAATTTAGCTGTACTCTTGACCTCAATCGGGATTGTCTTATTCCCAATTTCCAAAATCAAATCCACCTCTTTCCCAGCTTTATTGTAATAATAAGTCTGACCCAATTGCTTCACAGAATTATAGACAAAATTTTCGATGATATGTCCTCTAAAATCTACATATGGTGGATGTAGTGGATCATCGATTGCCAGAGTAGTTACTGCCAAATTGATCGAAGTGACAAAAGTCTTGTCCAGTGCCTTGACTTGCGCTCTCACACTTCGCAATCTGTTCACCACATCCTCTATCAAATAGGTTTTCTGCAAAACTAGAGTATATTTTTTGATCGTAGGGTAAGACAAGCCTGTTTCGGCCGCTACATTTGTCAAATTCATCATCTGCGCCATATTTGAACAGCTTATCCGATACAGTGCCGATATTTCTGCTTCTTTTTCTACCTCAAAAAGTTGGATATCTTTCTGCAAAATCTTCGCTAATAGGCCTTCGCGTAGATATTTACGACAGTACTCTGGATCATCTAAATACGGCAGGAGTGCGGGGAACTCGCCGTAAGCCAAGTATTTGCTCAACCATTTTTGGTATGGCGAGCGCTCATGTTGCAATTTCCTCAACTCCCCAATTTTATCACCCGCATCAACTACAATTTTGGAAAATGTGTATTTTCCCCGGAATGCATATTTTAGATTCAACATCTCCACAAAGCTCAAGGGGTGGAGGGTAAAGTCCAGCATTCTCCCAGCCAAACTTTCCTTCACACTGGACCTGAAATATATCGAAGCACTTCCGCTCACCACAAATTTAATTCTCTTGTTTTGATCAATGTAACCCTTTACGATGCTCTGCCAATCACGGACGTACTGTAGCTCATCCAAGAAAATATAAAAATTGTCTCTTCCTACTTCAAGATCCGTAAAGTTGGTGAAAAAGATCTGTAATACTTGCTCTAAATTATTGATTTTTTCTGAAAATTGATAATACAAAATACGTTTTCCCTCAGTCCCAGATTCCAGTAAGTAGTTAATTAGTTGAAATAGTATTGTCGTTTTCCCTACTCGCCGAAGACCAGAAATAGATATCGAGATATTCTTTGCCAAATATCGCTCAGTAATTAGAGAATACAGGTCACGAAACTTTCCTCCCACCTCTATCCGATAACCAGGTTCATAGTGCCACTTATTCAAGGTTATTATTTGCTCTCTTATCTCTACCATACTTATCTTAGTTTAACAAAAATGACGTTTTTGTCAAGTAGGTACTAAACAGAAATCATCTTTTTATCTATCATACCCATTCATTCCACCTGCCCCCTCCGATTGATCTTGAGGCTAATGGGCAAACTCACGCCTTTCAAATCTGACAAAATTTCCCCGTCGGGATCCCCCCTCATTTCCATTTTGTAGTTCCCTCGACTCTTAAGTAGTTCCACACTCGACTGGTTTGCTCCCGGTACCACAACCACGCTGTCTTCGCTCAAGTTACCTAGTATTTCTGCTAGCCTCGGCTCCCAGATCGGCACAATCGCTAAATCGATTTCCTTCCCCCTCCACTCGGTTTTCTCTAACCATGTGATCTGCTTCCCTTTTAATTGCTCCTCATTTGAGAATTTGAGAATTTGAGAATTTGGGAATTGTGATTTACCCGTAGTTCCCCCCTCTTCCACCAGTTGTTCCATCCCCACTTCTCCAGTCCTCCCTCGACCCCCACCACCCCAGGTTGATCAATATTAAATATCTCCGTCTGCGCTGTCTTAAACCCCTTCGCCCTACTCTCCATATAATACTTGCCGCTCGGCAAATACCAGCTCGTTTTACCAGTACTTGGATTCGCTTGGCCATACACTTCCCCATTCCACACTTTAAATCTCTTCGTCAATTCATCATATCGATAAATCGTTGTTTCTGCACCTCGTAGGGGCGAATTATCATTCGCCCGCATATCAACATTACCAATATTTTGCTCAATAACGTTCCCACCACCATCTTTTGCAGACACCATTATTTCCCAATTACCCGCCTCATATATCACAATTTCGTTCTCCCAAAGTCCAGTTTCACTATTTTTAATTAATTCGAATTTCGAGTTTCCGATTTCGAGTTTCATCTCCGTCACTCCCCCAATTCCTTGGACAGCAACTTGCACCGGAACTCCTAGAACAAATTGGTATGGTGCAGATAAAATAATCGGTCCTACTCTCCAAAGGCTATGGATAATGCGTGGGGGTAGTCGGTCGATGATCAAAGTTTGTGGGGCCGACACTCCTGTGTTCCCGCTCTTGTCAGTCGCCCTCACCAGTACTTCGTAATTGCCATCTTCATATACTTCTGGCACAAAGCTAAACTCGACTTTGCTAGCCCCACTAGGCTCATCCACCAGTAGCCAACTTTTGCCCCCATCCACTGAGTACTGGACTTTAACAATTCCCACATTTACGCTCCCACTATCCACTATTTTCCCCTCCATGATCGGTGCCTGAGCAACTGCTTGATCCAGTTTAGTTTCGATTTTCACCACCGGCTTAATCGTGTCAGCGAGTATCACCGTTTTACTCACCGTCGCGGTATTAGTCACCGTATTGGTCACTGTCGTCGTAGTAGTTGTAGTCACGCTCGCCGCACTAGTGGTAAAAGTTGCATCCACGGTACTCGTCGTCCCCCCCTCACTCGTCGCTTGGATTTGATAGTGATACTCTGTACTTGCGGACAGCCCACTCATCGTCGCCGAGTGTGACGTCCCGCTCACCGTTGTTGCACTACTCCCATATCCGCTCGTCGTACCATAATTAACTGTTCCAGTTGCACCACGGTCCGTATTCCAGGTGAGAGTCGCACTGCTATTTCCCACCGTCAAAGATGCATTGCTAATTGTGGGAGCCACTGGAGCCGCGTCAACAGTAATATTTGCACTCCCACAGCTCTCAAAACTACTTCCAGCGTCATACGAAACAAGTGCCTCCCACGACATGCTATTAATAACTTCACCAGTTTCTGCCAGTGTCAAATCAAAGTTGGCATTTGTTAAACCCTCTAGGTATCCTCCCGCAAAATTAGCCTCTGTCCCACCCCCGTTGGGGTACCATCCAGTGGCGTTCATACTCGCAATCGAGTAAGCCGTTAGTCCCGGGCTCTGTATCCGTACCCAGTTACCCATTTGATCTCCCGTATTACTCACGTTAAAAGTTGACGTGCTCGATGTACCCATCACCACATTACTAGGCGAAACCGAGACGCTACAACTTGCCACAGCCCTACTCGGCGTTACGAGTAGTCCCAAAAGTAGTAAAACGGGCAGTATCTTTCTCACACTCTCAATACTATCACTATTACTCACTTGACACATTATTGACAAATCATTTGACAGATTGTGACAAGTTAGATTAAAGTAAAGATATGAAATACATCAAAAGACTCATCGAAAGTCAACTAAAAAATTACCTAGAATCCTCTGGAGCAGTCTTCTTGCGTGGAGTGAAGGCTAGCGGTAAAACAGAAACAGCACTACGATTTGCAAAAAGTGAAGTCAATCTCCAACAAAGTGAGCGCAACAGAATACTCGCAGAAGTTTCCCCTCAAGATTTGCTAGATGGCAAAACCCCTAGACTCATTGATGAATGGCAAGAAGTACCCTCTATTTGGAACAACATCAAAATCGAGACTGATAAGCGTAAAACTACCAAACAATTTATCTTGGCAGGTTCTGCCACCCTCAAAGATGATGTCAAGATTCACTCTGGGGCTGGTCGCATCATAACACTAGATATCACGACCCTATCTTGGGAAGAGTTAGGGTATTCCAACTCGTCTGTTAGTTTAGCAACACTCCTAAAAGGAAAGCTTGTTAAGCCCAAACAAAATCAAACGGAACTAAAAACAATATTAAAGCGCCTAGTAATAGGTGGGTGGCCGGCACTCATCGGCAAATCTGAGCGTAGCGCCACTGCCTTCAATCGCTCTTACATCGACTTACTTTTGAGTGATGATATCAGCCGAGTGTCTGGTATACAACGAAATCGTCAAAAATCCGAAAAAGTCTTACAGTCCCTTGCGCGCAACATTGCGACCAATGTGGATATTTCAACTATCACATCAGACACCGACGCTTCACGACAAGCAACTTATGAATACTTGGACGACTTCAGAAGACTAATGATACTTATCGATCAACCATCCTGGAATGTGCATATTCGCTCATCAGCCAGTTTACGCGTCACTCCCAAACGTCACTTAGCAGATCCATCTCTTGCCTGCGCAGCTCTTGGTATTTCCTCAGAAGGATTATTTAATGAACTGAATTATGCAGGCTTTTTATTTGAATCATTAGTTTTCCATGATTTGACAGTCTATGCATCCATCAATGATGCCAAGGTAACGTATTATCGTGATTCATCCGGGAGTGAAGTTGACATCATCGTAGAAAAAAGAGATGGCTCGTGGGCAGCCTTTGAAGTAAAGTTGGGTGATCTCGACCTAGATTTAGCAGCCAAAAAATTATGTAGCTTCGCCGACAATATCGATACTAAAAAATCAAAGTCGCCAAGCTCACTTACTATCATCACTGGTACGGGTCTAGCGTACACTCGCCCAGATGGTATAAACGTTTTACCCCTAAGTGTACTCGGAGCATAGTGTTACCATGTTTTACGAAGGACCAGGTAGGGGCAAACATAGTAACACTCGCTTTTTACCCCATTACTCCATTACCCAGTTACTCTCATCATCTGTTAAACTAAATCACACGCGACCTCACGGTCGCGGGGTTAATTGAGTTCAAGCGTTGC
>CAYILS010000043.1:0-7987 GCA_964364325.1 uncultured Pseudomonadales bacterium | reverse complement strand
GGAAAGTCCTCGTTGGGTCTTGATTATGACGCACATTTCGCACGCAGAATTAAACAAAAGAATAGCAGAAGCCAGTAAGTTGGTGGAACTCGGCGCCATCTATAAGCACTATAAATACCCAGACCGTGACTACCAAGTATTGGGGTATGTAATCCAAGAAGCCACCGAAAAAGTCGCGATCCGCTATCGCAATATCCTCGAGGATGATGCACCAGAATTTGTTCGCGATCTCGACTCCTGGCTCGAAACAGTGGAGTGGAATGGGGTCATTGTGCCCCGCTTCAAAAAGACTATACTCAAATCATGAACATCACCTGGCCATGGAGCAAACCCAAAGATAATTATTTCGTCTTGATTGGCAGTATAGTTGCCGCCCAGGCCGCAGGAGCCATCGGCTCTATTTTTACCTTTTCTGCCATCACCGATTGGTATATCTACTTAAACAAACCCATCTTTTCTCCACCCAACTGGGTCTTTGGCCCAGTCTGGACACTCCTCTATACCTTGATGGGTATCTCAGCCTACCTAGTCTGGCGCAAGTATCAGTTTGGTAAAAAAGCGCAAGGGTTTTGGCACGTCTACGCTGCTCAGCTCATCCTCAACGCGCTCTGGTCCGTTCTCTTCTTTGGACTCAAATTCACCGGCCTCGCTTTAGTTGAGATCCTCGCCATGTGGTACTTTATCGCTCGCTCCATTCAGGAAGGTAAAAAGCTCTCACCCTGGTCAGCGTATCTACTCTACCCCTATCTCGCTTGGGTCACATTTGCCAGTATTTTAAATCTAGCTATTTGGCTACTCAACTAATTATTCTCCCTTGCCGCACAACTCACTCTTCGCTTCTACCTCTTTGATATGATCGATGTTTACCACTTCGTTACCATGACTAGCATCACTCGTGCCTACCACAAAGATGGCGGTCGTATATTCCTTAACCGGAGCCTTCAAGATATCATCATTGGCAATCCCGTTAATAAAGCCTTTTAGCTCTTTGTCTTTGGGGAGTTCAGCTTTGATATTGGTAAATAGATCCCCCCAGGTCGACCCTGACCTATGGACATGGACCACGTCACCGACTCCGTCATGCAAGTGAGCCTTTTCAATCTGCTCTTCGGCACGAGATTTCTTTTCATCATGCTCTGAGCAGGGCACAAAGTTCATGTACTTGTAGTCGCTATAGTCTTGGAGCTGCCCGTCGATATATACCTTAAACCCAGCATGGTAGTGGAAATGTTCATCTTCGGCTTTTGGGGTATAGCCCACATACGCAACCAACGCTACAACGAGCATTGCAAATGTCATTAGCAATGTTTTACTGACTTTCATGATGCTAGAATACCATTATGCCAAACGAACTGCTATCTGTAATCTTAGCCACAGGACTCATCAGCTCCGGATCATTTATCGGAGTCTTGGCTATTTCGCTCAATCAGAAGTTTTTAAGCAAAATTTTACTCTCCCTTGTCTCACTCTCGGCCGGTACAATGCTCGCCGCTGCGCTCCTCCACTTACTCCCCGAATCGGTTGAAGTACTGGGGGGAGTCTTGCCATTTCAACTCACTTTACTTTCTTTTATCACTTTTTTCGTCCTTGAGCGATTCCTCCACTGGCGCCATTGCCACGACAAAGATCACCTAGCCAAGCACACAATCGGTACCATGAATCTGGTCGGAGATGCTATCCACAACTTTTTGGACGGTGTGCTCATTGCCGCTAGTTTCGCGACCGGCGGTGGACTCGGGGTCATCTCCACGCTCGCCATCGCCTTGCACGAGATCCCTCAGGAGATAGGCGATTTTGGTGTCCTCCTGCACTCGGGCTACAACCGCCGCAAAGCTCTCGCCCTCAATGTGCTCGTTAGTCTCACCGCTGTGCTTGGCGGTATCATGGGCTACTTTGCCAGCCACACCATGACCACTCTAGCCAACTACCTGGTGCCGGTCGCGGCCGGGGGATTCCTTTATATCTCGGCGGCCGATCTCATCCCCGAACTCAAACACGAGACTTCGACCAAACGCACCGTTTCGATGGTAGCAACCTTTCTCCTGGGAGTCCTACTGATGTTTTTGGTGAAAGATTAATTACTTTTTCTTTGTATACCAATAACTGGCAATCAAAGTGGTGAATGGAACCGCGGCCACCAGTCCGATCGACCCCACCAGCGTCCTTACAATCTCTTCCGCTACCGCCTCATAGTTAAGCAACTCAAAGGTGGTGGCTTGGCTGGTCACAAACAACAGCAGAAGCGGCAACGCGCTCCCCGTATAGACGAGGACCAAGGTGTTCACAAGGGAAGAGATATGGTCATGCCCAATATGCATCGCCCTCACATACAACTCTCTCATTTTCAATTTGGGGTTGCTGTCAGAGAGCTCAGCTACAATCGATGCTTGTGAGATTGTAATATCATCCAGTACTCCAAGCGACCCAATAATAATCCCGGCCAGAAGCAAGTTGTAAAAACTCTCAACCGGGAAGCGGTCCAGCAAAAACCCTGCCTCCTCTGACCCAAAGCCGGTCAGTCCCGCGCTGCTCCCAAAGATGCTGGCAAGAATGCCTGTTAAGAGGAGCGCCGCCAGCGTCCCTAGGATAGCGATAGTCGATTTATGGTTGAGTCCATGGGTTAAGTAATACGAGATAGATAGGATCAGTGCACTAGCTAGCAGAGCCACCGTCACTGGATTACCACCCAACACGATTTGAGGTAGTACATACATAAAGATGACCGCAAAAGAAAACGCCAGTCCCATGAGCGATCGCACTCCCGCCACCCCGCTCACCGCCAGGATTGCGATTATAAATAGGATAAAGAGTTTATAGAGTGAGCCCGTTCTCACTTTGTCGGTGACACTATAGAGATTTTCAAATTGCGGATCTTTGGTCACAATCACCATATCTCCTACTTTGTAAGGGAGGTTTGAGTCATACACCACGGCCGAGACAGTACCTTTGTTCATCGCCACTACTGCTTGTCTATGTGGCAGGGGATCCGTTATCGGTTCCGACATCGTGACGATTTTGCCTGCTTGTGGGTTAATCGGTATCAACCGGTCACTAAAAACAAACACCACCATCAAAGCCACCACCAACAGTCTCACTAAATAGTTCATAACTCTTATTCTATCAGTCAGACATATATATCAAAAGATATCATAGTGTATAATCAGCCGTATGAAAATGCGCATCCACAAATATCTCGCCCACGCCGGTCTCGCCTCACGTCGCCACGCCGAAACCATGGTGGAGAAGGGGGGGGTGATGGTCAATGGTAGTGTGGCCAAGGTAGGTCAGGTCATCGAGTCCGACACCGCCAAAGTCAGTGTAGGTGGCAAACCGGTCGAGATCGACAAAACGCTCGTCTATTACTTGCTTAACAAACCCCGCGGTGTAGTCTCCGCCGTCACCGATCCCGACGGCCGGCGTACCGTGGTCTCCCTCGTGCCAGGAGGTCATCGCTTATATCCCGTAGGCCGTCTGGATTATGATTCCGAGGGGCTGATGCTCCTGACTAACGACGGTGATCTTGCCTACAAAATGACCCACCCCAAGTTCGAAATCGACAAAACCTATCATGTTCTAGTCAGAGGAGTCATCCCCCTCAAATCTATTGGCTACCTAGAGCAAGGCGTTACTATTGAAGGTAAAAAAACCGCCCCAGCCGTGGTAACTATTACCGAAGAACAACCCAGCAATACCTGGATCGACATTACTATTCACGAAGGACGTAATCGCATGGTCCGCAAAATGTGCGAAGCCGTGGGCTACCCAGTCCTGCGCCTCATCCGCACGCGTCTTGGAGACTGGGAGCTAGGCGACATCCCCGTGGGCAAGTATCGCACTCTCAAGTCAACAGAAATAGTGTTAAAATGACAAAGTCGAAAATTATTTGAGAATTTATCATTTGTGATTTAGGATTTAACTCATGTACGTCACTATTATCAACGATTGCCATGATCCCCTCACGATGAACCGCCAGGCTGTTCGTGCAGCGACACTTTTCCCTGCCACCAATATTTCTACTGTCGCTGTGGGCAACTATGCCGACCTAGAGGCTTCTGGTATTATTATTGACACAATTGATGCAGCCATGGACGAGCCAGGGATTATCCTGGCCAACGTAGCGCCCCGCCACGGCAAGGCCAAAAAGTGGCCCAATGGCACACCCTTTGGCCACATTAAATACCAAAATACGCACATTTTTGCAACTGTCGACGGCGCCACGCTTTCACTTATCCACAAATACCAACTTGCCAAAGAAATCGAAGTGTACGATATCCCCACAGTACTTGACGCTATGATTAAGCATGGCAAGTTGGCAGAACATTTGCGTGATCCCATTACCAATACTCAATTCCGTAGTTTTGAGTTTTTGCCACGTGTAGCCAAGTGGTATATGAATGGAATCGATATTCCCGCACAAACGCATGCTTTGTCCGATTTTCTCCCCGCTCCCTTAGCTGTTTGGTATATCGACAACTTTGGCAACTGCAAAACAACTGCTTGGGCAGAGGATGTCCACCACAAAGCAGGTAAAGCCATCAGCACCAGCTGGGGAGAGATCATGTGTTACGATCGCCTCAAAGACGTCCCCAACGGAGAGCCCGGGATTATCGTCGGCTCTAGTGGTTACCGTGACAAGCGCTTCATCGAAATCGTGGTCCAAGGCAAGTCCGCCGCCAAACGTTTTGGTATTAGAGTTGGTGATAAGCTTGACGCTTAGCACTCCATACGATAAACTGCTAAGAATGAATGAAGTAATCCTCGTCGACAACTCTAAAACCCGCACTATCCCCCTGATTCCCGTTCGCGACGTGGTAGTGTATCCCACCAACGAAGTGGTTCTGACCTTTGGCAGGAAAAAATCCATGCAGGCCATCGACGCCGCCCTCGCCTCTGATAAATATGTCGCCCTCTTTACCCAGCGTGACGGTAAGCTTGACGACCCCGAGATCAAAGATCTCTATGACGTCGGTACTCTCTGCCTAGTCGAGAGGACGCTCAAAACCGATGGCGAATTAAATACGTTGGTTCGTGGAGTCGCCCGTATCAAACTAGAGAGTCTCGAGAGTGACTCACCCGTCCAGCTGGTCAAAGTCACCGAGCTCTACGAAAAAGTGGTCGCGAGTCCCGAGCTTGAAGCTTTGGCACGCCACCTAACTACTCAGTTCCGCGAAGCGGTCAACCTGGGAAAATCGGTCGAGTTTACCAATTTTATGCGCCTTATGTCCGGGGTGGGGATCTCTGAGCTCTCTGATCAGATCGCTGCCACCTTAAACGTTGCTCTCCCAGAGCGCCAAGCCATCCTCGAGATCCTCGATGTCCAGGCTCGCCTCTACAAAATCAACGAACTCCTCACCAAAGAGCTCAAAGTGCTCGAAATCGAGAAAAACATTGCCAACAAAACCCAAGAAAAGTTTAGTAAGCACATGAAAGAAGCGGTCTTGCGCGAGCGGATGAATACAATCAAAGCCGAGCTGGGCGAGGATGACGATGGGGGCGAGGCCGAGCTGGACGATCTCCACGACCTCATCCACAAATTACCACTCCCCAAAAAAGACAAAGCCAAGGTCCACAAAGAATTTGAGCGACTCGATAGGATGTCTCCCAACAATCCCGAGTCCGGCTACATCCGCACCTGGCTCGAAACAGTCTCTGAGCTACCCTGGGGCAAGCTCTCACCCGACCACGTCTCATTAAAGACCGCGGAGCGCGTTTTAAACGAAGACCACTATGGACTGGAAGAAATCAAAGAGCGCATTCTCGAATACTTGGCGGTTATGAAACTCAAGCGTGCCAAAAGTAACAACGCCGCCCTCCCCACTATCCTCTGTTTTGTGGGACCACCCGGCGTAGGTAAAACCAGTTTGGGCAAATCCATCGCTCGTTCGCTCAAACGCAAATTTGTCAAAGTCTCCCTCGGTGGCATCCGCGACGAGGCCGAGATTCGCGGCCACCGCAAAACCTACGTCGGAGCCATGCCTGGTCGCATTGTGGAGGGGATGAAGTCGGCTGGCACCATGAATCCGGTCTTTATGCTCGACGAGATCGACAAAGTCGGCAACGATTTCCGTGGTGACCCCTCTGCCGCGCTCCTAGAAGCCCTCGACCCGGAGCAAAACAAAGAGTTTTCCGATCACTACCTAGAGCTCAGCATGGACCTCTCTCGGGTCATGTTTATCGCCACCGCCAACGTCCTCGACACTATTCCCAGCGCTCTGAGAGACCGTCTCGAAGTCATTCGTTTCTCTAGCTACACCAGGCTAGAAAAGTTCCACATCGCCAAAAAGTACTTGCTCCCCAAAGTTATCGACAAAAATGGCCTCCAGTCCAAACACGTCAAAATTGCCGACCCTATCCTCAAAGACATTATTGCCAGATACACGGTGGAAGCCGGGGTCCGCAATCTCGAGCGTGAGCTAGCCAAAATTGCCAGGAAAATCGCCCGTACCCTCGCCGGCAGCAAAAAAACCATCAAGCCCCTCACCCCCCAATCACTCTCGACTTACCTTGGTCCCGCCAAATATAGTTCAACGATCGCGGAGAAAAAGAACCCGGTCGGCATGGCCACGGGTCTAGCCTGGACCAGTGTGGGCGGAGAGATCCTCTTTATCGAAGTCTCCAAAATGCCCGGCAAGGGCGGAGTGCAAATTACGGGACAGCTCGGCGAGGTGATGAAAGAAAGTGCCCAGGCTGCCTATACCTACGTCCGCTCGCACTACAAAGATTTTGGTCTCAAGAGCGATTTTTACAAAACCATCGACCTCCACATCCACGTGCCAGAAGGGGCTGTACCAAAAGATGGTCCCTCTGCCGGCGTCACCATGACCACCGCCATCGTTTCAGCCCTTACTGGGCGCGCGGTGAAAAAGAACATTGGGATGACCGGCGAGGTGACGCTTCGTGGTCGTGTATTAGAGATCGGCGGACTTAAAGAAAAGGTTATCGCTGCCCACACTGCGGGTCTGCGAGAGATCATCCATCCCTTCGCCAATATCAAAGATCTCGACAAAATCCCCGCCGAAGTGAAAAAAGATTTGACCTTCCACCCGGTCAAAGAGGTCTCGGAAGTTCTCAAACTTGCCTTAATCTAATTTCTGCTACACTATACCTATTACAGTATCCGGAGGTTACCTATGGCAATCGCACTCTCAAAAGAAAAAGTCCAAGCCCAGCACGGGCTCATGGTGATCTATGCGTTCATTACTCTCTTTATCGTTAACAATCTCGTCCTCCACATCGCCAACATGATCGCCCCAGAACAGATTGTCCTTGGTACTGCCTCTATCTCACACTGGTGGGCCATGTACCATAGTATGTTCAAGCTGACAGTGATCTGCACCTTTGTCATGATGCTGGTCACGGTGTACGAATGGAAAAACAAAGTCGTCTTTACCCCCAAGCAGTGGATGGGTACCTACCTTGTCGTCAACTTTGCTGCCCTTTGGTGCATCTCCAGGTTTGCCGACAATCTTGGACTCGGTTTCTCCTCTTGGTTTGTCATCCTCCTCTTTGCCGGAGTTCTAGACATGGTTCAGGGTATGGCCATGATGGCGCTCGGAGAAAAGTCTAAAAAATTCCTCAAATGATCAAGTTCAAGGAATACTTCAAACAAATGTGCGACGAAAACAAAGTGGTTTTCGACGAGTTCCAGTTCATCCACGACCTCTACAAAGCGAATAAAAAGGCCAATCAGGTAGTCTTTAACGAACAGGGAGTGGTAGTCAGGCGCATTATCGAAGATTGGGACCGCAAACTTTGCGGTCGCATGGAGCGTGGCAAAAATGCCGCCTACTCCGCTCGTTTATCGGAAAAGTTTTGGAACGAAGTCCGCCTTCGCTTCCCCATGATCGACTTTGTCGGCGCGACCGTCTCTTAGACCGGTCGTCCTGTACTCAGCTTTGCTGTAGTACGGGACCACTATCAGCTGACAGCCAAAATTCAGCCATCCCTACTTGACCCATCCGACCGTTAGGTCGAGTGAGGGAGTTAT
>CAYILS010000042.1:0-8033 GCA_964364325.1 uncultured Pseudomonadales bacterium | reverse complement strand
TCCTAGTCCGGGCATTTTACCCGCTAGTGGTGCGTTTCGTTTGCGAACTAAGGTATGAAAACAACTAACGGAAATATCAGTAAACAGCTTAACTCACTATTGAGTGAGCGGTTGGTAGTGCAAAAAACTTTGGGCGTAGCCGATCGTATCGGTGATGGAGCGAGGGTTTTGTATGGCGAAACCTATGATGCATTCGGCATCACCATTGACTCCCTAAAATACTATCTATTCCTGGAATATTTAGCGAGGATTGCAGGGAAAAAGGTGCAATGCACTGTAGTGGAAGGGGATCTACATTCAGTTATAAACCCCTCGGTTGTCGAGAAAGACTCGCTCAGAGTAGAGGGTCGGAGAAGAGTAGAACAGATAAGTAAAATACTTGAAAAGTTGCAGATTAAACAGGTATCGGTCAAGTTGATGAGTGATTTGTTTGGTGAGCGAAAAGTTATCGACTTGGTGAGTAAAGTTTCGACTCTGGTAAAAGATAGAGTTGATTTGCAAGATATGTTGATCCCCACAGTACTGCAGAACCGAGTTGCGCAGGAGAGGGAAAGTGGCTTTCGGTATGCTGCCGAGGCAATTGGGTTAGCATTACACTTTGATTTGAAGGTTGGTCCCCCACGAGAAGAAAATTACGACAAAATCGCACAACTTATTGGGAAGGAAGTGGGTGGGTCATACGGTGCTGTATATCTACGACCTAGTTACCCGCTCACTCCTGACTTTTCGTTTTACCTCACTCACCCTGAGATAGAGGAGTATGGGCTCACTCCATACAAAGCGGGAAGTAATAAAATGCAAGATTTGAGAATTGTAATTGGAAGGACGAGTGACCGGGAAGTACGGGACTTGATTAGTAATTGTTACATACCCAGAGATATAAGCTATGCCAGTCCACTGGTGGATTTGGCGTGTATTGTGGTCATGAGCGAACAAATAAAGCAAGACAAAATCGATATTTCTGAGTTGCGGAGACTAATCCAGACCTTAACCCAGGACAGAGAACTACTAACGTCCAAAGTTTTGGCACTACTTAAGGAGGTTGTATGAACAACTATACTAACGAATACCTTGAAAAGTCGGCAATAAAAAAACGATTGGCCAAGTATTATTTAGCTCAAAGTACGAAAAATGGTTTGAGCGGTATGGATAAAGTACTGGCTTATACCCCACTCGAATATCAGCCGCTCGCAATGCGGCGAGGACTTGTCGTGGCACAAATGGGGTACGGGGATATTTTGGCACTGATTAGCCAACACAAACCTTTTACGGTTGTGTCGGGACTTAATCCGTCGTCTCAGCTACACCTTGGCCACAAGGTACTTTTTGATATGTTGCTTGAACTCCAGCAAATGGGGGGAGATATATTTGTACCGCTCACTGATGATGAGAGTTATGTGGACGGGAAAGTAGCAAAGTTGTCGGATGCGACTAGAAATGCGAAGGAGAAGATAATTCCTGCGTTGCAGAAAATGGGATTTGATTCGAAGCGGACACATTATTTGGTGGATACAGAACAGCCTGAACTCTACCAGTTTGCCTTCGAACTAAGTAGGTATGTGAGCATGGCGGAGCTGACCCACTTATTTGGTGCTGAATCACTCACTAATCCAGGTCAAGTGTTTTATCGGGGATGTGTGCAGTTGGCGGAGATATTGATGCCCCAGTTGCCACAAAATGGAGGGCCAAGACATACGTTAATTCCTGTAGGAATTGATCAACATCCCTATATCTTGTTGGCGAGAGATGTGGCAAAAAAAATAGGGATGGTGCCACCGTCGGAACTGGTGCTTAGATTCTTCCCAAGTCTAGCAGACCCAGAGAAGAAGATGTCGAAGTCGTCTTCCGAGAGTGCTTTATTTCTGGATGATAAGCCAGAGGATATCCATCGGAAAATTAGACGAGCGTTTACAGGGGCGGTGGGGTCGCTAGAGGATCATGAAAGGCTTGGGGGAGTACCCGAAGCGTGTAGTGTGTTTGCGCTCCAGCAAGCATTTAACCCTACTGATGATGAAGTTGGGATGTTGCGAGAAAGATATGTCGCTGGAGGTTTGTTGATGGGTGAGTTAAAAGAGCGAACGAGTGAGTTGATGATCGCAGAGTTGAGTAGATTTAGAGGGGAGGGAATATGAAAACGAGATTGAGTCAAAATCTGAGACTTGGTTGGTGAAGATAATTTTCTGTACATTTTTATCACTCAGTTTTTTAGGAGATATATGACAAATTTAGAGTTATTAAGCGCGATCCAATCAGCGGTGGATAAGTTGCCGTTTCCTTGGAGCCAAGCGGACAAGAGGCTCATGAGCGAAATTGGGAGACAGTTTACTGGAGTAAGTCCAGATGGGACATATTGTCTGCACGAAAAGCCAGATAAAACAATCCAACTCATTCATGATGTTGCTGACGGGGACATTGTAATTCGAGGTCTAACACTTGTTAAAAACGAAGTTGTCGACCTTGTTGGATTCGGTGATAACTTAAATGAGGAGCAACGTGTGGCAGGTGCAATTGAGATATTGCGAGGGTTTATCCTATCTAAACCGAGATTGCGTGTAGTTGGAGCTATGAAAGGCGTACACATGAATACGATTAAATTATGAATCGTGCATATCAAGGTGAACTCAGCAAGCGTGCACATGGTGAGGAATTCTCTTTTCATGAGGAGTCTTTAGCGGGAAAGGCTGTTATTTTTATTCAATCTAAAGCTGGGTCAGCAAAAAAGAAGGACGTTGAACATGTTTTTCCTTACCCACTTACAGAGAGAGATGTTGAGACGGTAATGTCAATCCTATGTCGGACTTACGGGAGTTTTTACCAGAGGGTTTCGGTTACTCCAGTACCCGGAAAGCAAGGGAAAGAAACTTTAATTACTATCAAGAGAAAAAAGAGGAGGTAAATATTATGAACGAAGTTGTTAGTCTTTATATCAGCCCTAAAGCTGGTCAGCCAATGGAGGCAGTGGATTCGATTGTCGTGGATTTTGGAGGTATCGTTGGCGATAGATATCACATTGATAGTGTCGGATATGCGCACGGTATTTTTTCATCTAAACCTGGGAAAATCGGACGTATAGACGACCATCATCGCGAAGTTACCTTTATTTCGCGAAGTGGAATAGCTATAGGTAATGAGAAATTGGGACAAATTGACTCTAAGCCTATGGTTGCACAAGAACTGAGGAGAAATATCAAAGTCGATGTTGACCACATTCTTCTTAATATGTTAGTCGGTAGGGTTATATGTTTAGGTACTGCTCAATTTAGAGGGAGCGAGATTTGTGATCCTTGTGCCAGACCACCTCAGTTAGTGAGTAGATCAAAAGAAGATCAACAATCTTTTATTAAAGCTTATGGGAAGATTGATGATCCAATAGAAGCTAGATTGGGTGGACTCAGAGCACATGTGGTAAAGCCTGGAGTCGTACATAGAACTGATGCTCTACATATTGTTGCTCGATCCCTGTGTCCGAGGCCACTACCAAAGTATTTTATGAAGTATAATTTGAACAAACAGGAGAAATAAATATGACAAACACTATGAAAGAAAAAGTACTAAAACTACTGGACCAGGCTCAAGTTAAATACGAGCTGATCAAGTTGCCTGAGAATATTTCGCTTGACGTGGCGGAGCACATGAAGTTTCATGGCCGTTCCATGAAGTATGCACTCGCGACCATGATTTACTCCACCGAAAAGGGTTTTGTGGCAGTGCAGCGGAGAGGTGATACCAAGGTGAGTAGCAAGAAACTGCGCGAGTTTTTGGGGATTAAGCGATTGAGCTTGGCAACAAAAGAAGAGCTAGAACAAATGGGTCTCCAGATTGGACTTGTGCCACCTGTGGGTCTTGAGATGCCGTTTTATGCCGACCAGAAAATGTTGGAAGTGGAGGAGATTTATACCGGAGCTGCCGATAACGAATATGGGATGCTGACCTCGCCCAAAGAACTCTTTAAAGTGAGTAATCCAATCATGTGTGATGTGACGGAATACGAGACGCAGTATTTGGATCATCCACGGATATTGTCGGGCATCACACCTTCCGGTAGTCAGCTCCATATAGGTAATTATTTTGGGGCGGTGGCGCCACAGATTGCTCTGCAAGATACACATGAGACCCACTACTTTGTAGCGGACCTCCATGCACTCACCACTATCCACGATAGAGATCAGCTAGAGAAGAATGTGACTGGAGTCGTCCTAGATTATCTAGCACTAGGACTGGACCCTGCCAAGTGTGTCTTTTTCCGTCAGTCAGATGTTCCGGAACATTCCCAGCTCGCAGTCGTTTTAGCTAACTACATTAGTTATGGCCAGATGAAGCGAATGCATGCGTTCAAAGACAAGCTCCAAACTGGTACGACCGTTGACTCGATTAACATGGGACTCTTTAACTATCCCATTCTGATGGCGGCAGATATCTTGCTCTATAAGCCATACGGGGTGCCTGTGGGTGAGGACCAGCGTCAACATATTGAGCTGACTCGTGACATCGCGGATAACTTTAACAAAGCATATAAAGTTAGTACTTTTCCACTGCCAGAACCACTTATTTCCAAAGAAGTAGGGAGGGTCATTGGCACGGATGGCGAACGTAAGATGAGCAAATCACTGGGCAATATCATCGGGATTTTTGAAGATGAAGCTGTGATTGAGAAACAAATCATGAGTTCTTTTACGGACCCAAATCGTCTGAAGGCGACCGATCCAGGGAAAGTGGAGGGGAACCCCGTGTTTATCTACCATGATCTAATGAATGATGACAAAGTGGAAGTGGAAGACTTGAAAGTAAGATATCGAGCTGGGACTGTAGGGGATGTAGAAGTGAAGCAAAAATTGGTAGCTGCGCACAAGCGCAAGTTTAGAGATGCTCGCGCTAAACGCAAAGAACTTGAAGGGAATATGGAGCTCGTCAAGAAAATCTTGGCTGAGGGTGCAGAGAAGGCCAGGAAATTTGCCAGCATGACTTTAAGTGAGGTATATAAAGTAATCGGCGAGAATAACAAACTAAATATTTAGTGTTACTATGTTTTAAAACATGAAAACACTTTAGGTGAGGGAGGTTTATGAAGCCAGTTATTGGTTTTGATGAGTATAACAAGATTGAGGTGCGAGTGGGGGAAATCGTGGGGGCAGTGGTGCCTGAGGGATCGAACAAACTGATTCAATTCAAGGTAGATTTTGGTGGTGAGATAGGGCAAAAGACAATATTTAGCGGCATCAAAGAGTGGTACAAACCTGAAGAGTTGGTGGGGGTGAAGACGATTTGGGTGGTGAATTTGGCGCCAAAGAAAACGCCGTTTGGGGACAGTGAGGGGATGTTGTTTGCGTGTGATACAGCAGATGGGAAGCCGTATATGGTGAGGATGGGGGAGGAAGTAGAGGTGGGGAGTGAGTTCCACTAAGTGCTTGAGCTTGGCGGACGCAAATTTTGGTCTCCGGTATTATTTTGGATTGAGTACAAAACACTTGCCTGCTTCGCGTTGCGTGCTTTGTTTAAAGGAAAAATAATAGTGTCGCCAAAATTTCATCCACCAAACTCTTTTCTTGCTGACTAACTCGTCGAGATAGGGTAGAATGTCGGATATGGCAAAGACAAAGAATCCCACTACGCCTGCGGCTACGCAGGGACAAGCAAAAAATACAAATCCAGATATGAAGCAGGTAAAGATGTGGAGTTTTAAATTTGATCTTAAGAAAATGTTGGTGTGGAGCCTGGTTTTGTTTCTGTTCGTGCCGGCCATCTTCACCTGGATGGGGGGAGCGAGCGAGGATTTGAACGTCACCCTCTCGCAGGCGATGCAAGATATCCGTGACGAGAAAGTAGAGAGTGTGGAGATTATTGGTGACCAAGTAGTTCTGGATTACGGTGAGCAAACGATGAAGTTTAGCACTAAAGAAACAGGGCAGTCCTTTACCGAGCTCCTGACGCAATATGAGATTAACCCATCTGAAGTTAACTTTAAAGTGCACATTGGCTCATTCCTAGATAAGCTGGGAGGTATCCTCAACATCCTTTCGTTCCTCCTGATGGCCTTGTTCTTTGTGATGATTGTGCGGCAGATGCGGGGTGGAGGACAGGGCGGTGGCATGATGGGTGGAGGGATGTTTGGGATGGGCAAATCGAAGGCTAAGTTATTTGCCAAAGGTAAACAAAACGTCAAATTTAGCGATGTGGCCGGGGTGGACGAGGCTAAGATAGAGCTCGAAGAAGTGGTGGACTTTCTCAAGAACCCCGACAAATATGCCAAAGTGGGGGCACGGACTCCCCGTGGTGTACTCCTGATCGGCCCAGCCGGTGTGGGTAAAACTCTGATGGCGCGGGCAGTAGCAGGTGAGGCAGGAGTGCCATTCTTCTCCATGGCAGGATCCGAGTTTATGGAGATGCTCGTGGGAGTTGGAGCCAGTCGTGTCCGTGATCTCTTTGATACAGCCAAAAAATCGAGTCCTTCGATCATTTTTATAGACGAAATTGATGCGATTGGGAGAACTAGGGGTGGTGGATCGATGGGTGGCCATGATGAGCGTGACCAAACCCTCAACCAAATCCTCGTGGAGATGGACGGCTTCACCATTAAAGAAAACGTAGTGGTACTGGCGGCTACAAACCGACCTGATGTGCTCGACCCTGCGCTCGTGCGACCTGGTCGCTTTGACCGTCGCGTGTCGCTGGATATGCCAGATATCGCTGGACGTATCGCAACACTCGCCATTCACGCTAAAGGCAAGCCATTTGTGAAGGATATTGATTGGACTTCGGTGGCTAAGCGCACGGTCGGATTTACAGGAGCAGATCTAGAGAACATGTTGAACGAAGCGGCCATCCTGATCGCCCGCGAAAACCGCAAAGAGATCACGTTTGATGATATTGAGGAGGCGGCCACCAAAGTGAAGATGGGTCCGTCGAAAAAGCGCATCCAATCGGAAGACGACCGCAAGATGACGGCGTACCACGAGGCAGGCCACGCTATTGCGACCCACTTTTTGAATCATACAGATCCAGTCCACCGGATCTCGATCATCTCGCGTGGTCGTGCACTGGGCTTTACCATGATCCCTCCGGCGGTCGATAAGTACCAAAGTACTCGCACAGAGCTGCTCGAAGAGATTTGTACGCTGTTGGGTGGTCGGGCGGCCGAGAAGCTGATTTACAATGATTTAACGGCTGGCGCGTCCTCTGACATTGACCGGGTGACCAAGATTGCGCGGGCGATGGTGGTCGACTATGGTATGTCGCCGCTAGGTCCCATCGACTTTGGACCCCAAGAGGGGATGAGCGAGTGGGGTCGCAACTTTATGGAGCCAACCGACGTGTCGGACTCGAAGCGGGCAGAGATCGATGCGGAAGTGAAGCGGATTGTGAATGCGTGTGAGAAAACGACCATGCAAATCCTGAAAGACCAACGCAAGATCATGGACAAAGTGGTGGTGGCACTGATGGAAAAAGAATCGCTCGAGCGGGAAGAGTTTGAGGCGATTGTGGAAGTGACCGAAGCAGAAGTTAAAGCTAAACACGCGTATAGTGTAGTGTATGAGTAATAATCAAATCCGGGTGGTCGCGACTAAACTCTCCCATAGTGGGAGGTTTCGTAAAGTTCTCTTTATTCTGGTGGTAGCGGTGATAGTGCTTGGGCTCGTGATTGCGCCGGTTGAGAGTATGTCGAGCGCGGCCAAGATCAAGACTGAAGGGGATGGGCTTTGGTTTGCGATTACGACGGTGACTGGGGTGGGATATGGTGATATGGTGCCGGTGACTGGACTAGGACGAATTGTGGCTGTCATGTTGCAGGTATTTGGAGTAGTACTGTTTGGGGCGGTGATGGCATTCGTGTCGGTCGAGCTTTTGCGTTACCAAGAGGATTTTAATATGAAGCGGTTGCTGGAGAGACTCGATGAGCAAGATAAAAAAATGGACGAGTTGAAGAAGAGTATCGAGTATTTGGTGAAGAAGTAGATCGAAGTTCATTCTTAATCTAGATATATGGATAAGCTGAGATACATCGGTAACACTTTTGAGGTAGAATCCCTGCCTCGAAA
>CAYILS010000041.1:0-8049 GCA_964364325.1 uncultured Pseudomonadales bacterium | reverse complement strand
AGGATTTTGTAGTAGCCCAGCTTGGTCGGAGTAAAGGCCATGGTAGCTTCGCCACTGCTATTCGTTTTCATGGTCACTTCACCCAAGTCCTCTTCTTCTTTGTGGTAGGTTGGGTACTTAGAGTTTTGGACGTCGTCTTTGACCCAGGTTTCGCGGTGGATCTTGGCAGTCAAGTCGATGCCCGAGAGGGACACTTCGCGGAAGTAGTGGGCGAGTTTGAGGGGTAGCGAGTAGCGAGTATTGATCTTGCCCGTTGAGCCGCTGTTGTTTTGGTAAATACCGTAGTCACCCGCGTAGACGATCACGTTTTTGGTGCTATAGGAGGGGGTGAGGGAGCCATCGCTCTGGGTAACTTCGACTATGAAGATTTTAGATTTGCCTCTCGTATAGCTAGAGTATTCGTCGGGATTGTCGATCTGCTTAGTATCGATCGCAACTGTGGCAGTACCTGTATTGTCGAGCGAGACGGTGCCCTCGGCCACTGTTTGGGAGCCATACCAGTTGCCATAAAAGGTATCGAGTGTACCTTTGTAAGCGCCGACTTGATCGTTGTATACACTGTACTCGTAGTAGTCGACCGCAGTGACTTTGTATTTAATGTCAGTGGCTATGAGTGGCTGGCCGGAAAAGTAACTACCAGCAATGGTCAACTCCGGCGAGTCACCGGAGATGTACTCGAGTTTGGGAGTATCAACCGTAATAAATGACTCGGGCTTTTGGTAATGCTGAACATTGAAATAGGTAGAGTTAGAGGAGTACTCTCCCCAGTTGTAGATTTCGGCTTTTTCGCCTACTTCGACGCTCAGGGTATAGCCGCCGACGCTATCGTCATCCGCTAACTTGTACGTCCCATTGATGCTCCCGTCTAGGGAGATGGGGTAGGATTTTTCAAATTTGATTTCGTTGTTGCCGGTTGTGACCGTGACCTTGGCCTGGCCACTGGGTATGCTATAGCGAGCGTCGTCGTCGCGACGAATAATGGCTTTGAAGTTGACCTCTTGGCCTGGCTCATACACGGGACGATCGGTAAAAATAAAGTAGCGTGACAACTGGCTCGTAGGCGCAAACGAGTGGTAACTGGAGCCGACGTTTAAGTATTGCAAGTTGAGGGGTAGGAGCGAGAAGTCGTCACCATTTTCATAAATGGCGACGTCAGCGTCAATCTTCAACTTCTCCTCTGCAATACCGCTCCCGTCAAAGGTAGTGGTAGTTATGAGTCGCGGAGTGTCCTCTAAGTTGTAGAGGGACAACTCGCCCTCGGACACGCTAAGCCCATCGGAAAACTTTTGTGCCCAAAAAAGAAACGTGCCATCCCCCTCTTTCGCGATCAAGCCCACGTCGGAGCGAATGATAAAGCCGTCGATGGTAAATCCGCTCACCTCGATGGTGACATACCAAATCCCCTTGCCCTCTATCGGTAGCGGGACGCGGTTGGGTTCGTTGCTGGATTTGATGGCATAATTTGAGGCTTGGACAAGCTCAAAACTGTCTTTGTCGACTGTTTTGTTGACCTGCATCCCTTCGCTATTGTGCGTGGCGTATTTGATGAGCGACTCCCGATCGGCGACGTAGGTGGTAACGGTGGCGTCACCCTGGATGTTGTAGACAGAGAGGCCCAGGACGGGCTCGTCGATTGAGGACATGGAGATGATGCCGCCAGTGCCAAAGGAGTTCTCGCCGCCATAGACATACATTTGACCCGGACGAGCAGAGCGAGAGCCACTGCCACCGCCATACCCAAACATCCCCAAAACTTGGGGCTTTTGGGGCGATACCTGCCCCTGTGTGAGTTGGACTGATTGCTGCTCTTTGTAGGTTAGGAAACTGCCAAAAAGTATGGAGACGAGAAACGAAATACCAAAAATCGTAATGATCGGTTTGCGACTCATTGTTTAACTATATCACCCTGTAATGCGTTTAGCGCAAGTCCTTGGTCATGTAGCGACCATCGCGCTCATAGCCCAGTTTGCGGTAGTAGTCGCGGGTACCGATCGAGGAGATCACGGCGATCTTTTTATAGCCATTCTGAATCGCTATCTCTTCGGCTTTGGACATGAGCTGCTTGCCTAAACCACGGTGCTGAGTTTTGGTCGAATTTTTCTCATCGTGGACTACCGTTTTGCCGTAGGTATGGAGCTCGCGGATGATGGCGGCACCGGAGAGCTCGGGGAAAAGAGGAGTTAGATTTGAGGAGAGAGGGAGACGAAGTCGAAGCAATGAGAATAGTTTGTCGTCTTTTTCAAAGGTGAGCAAATGCTCGGTACCGCCGAGCGTCTCGATGGGGAGGTCGCGGAGCTCGGGCAGCTCAGTATAGCTCCTAGCTTTAACCTCCCTGCACCGAATACATTTACATGACCATCCCTCTTGCTTCATCTCGAGCTGGATATACTGGCGCATATTGGTGGCCTTGGTACCCGCTTCAACCCATTTTTTGCTGATGTCGCGTACGAGGCGGTCAATGCGCACAAAGGGTGGGGTGATTTTTTTGATCTTTTTGAGCACGTCTTTGAGTAACTCGTCGTCGTAGGGCGCAAACTCGCCCCGCTCCCATTCATTAAACATTTCGGTGCCAGCGATCACTTGGGCGGGGTATATTTTGACAAAGTCGGGCTTAAACCTTGGATCCTCGTACATCATCTGGGCCATTTGGACGTCGAGCTCTGGATTCGACCCCGGCAAGTTGGGCATATAGTGATAGCACACTTTGATGCCCGCGTCCTTAAGTAATCTGGTCGCCTCCCCTACCCTATCCAGGCTATGACCGCGCTTGATGCGCTTGAGGATGACTTCGTCAAAGGCTTGCACACCGACCTGGACTTTGGTGACCCCGAGCTCACGAAACAGCCGCACCTCGGCCTCGTCAATCCAGTCTGGCCTTGTCTCAACACTCATGCCCACTATACGGCGTGTGGCAGTCTCATTGGCAATTTGGGCAGCTTCTAAACTTTCGCTTTCAAAACCATTGACCGTATCGATCATGGCTTTGAAAAAACTGCGCTTGTACCCCTGTGGGTAATTGCCAAAGGTACCGCCAATCACAATCAGTTCGATTTTGTCGGTGTCATGACCAGTCTCGACCAGCTGATTGAGGCGTGACTCGATTTGGAGCTTCGGATCAAAGTGCATCATTTTGGCCCGGGCAGCAGCCGGTTCATCGCTCAAGTAGCTCTTGGGCATGCCTAGCTCCAGAGGGCAAAAAGTGCAGAGGCCGGGACAGACATACGGCTTGGTCATGACGGCCATGGCGGTGACGCCAGAGAGGGTGCGGATACCCCGAGTGGTCAGGAGTTTGAGGACAGCGGGGTCTGCCTCGATTTTCCCCTCATGTACCAAGTCGCGGTAGCCGGCCAGGATGTCTGAGTCGCGCGGGACCTTTCCTAGTTCATTCACGCACTGTTTCTTGAATGCGTATAGAGTCCCCGCGTTCAACTTGGTATGATTAGCTATGAGCAAATCGGATATGGTAGCCATAATGGGTGGTGTCCAAAAAATGTATGACGAGATTGGGACTCATTTTAGCAGAACCAGACAGAAAACGTATGGATCTACTTCTTCAAACTGGCCAGTGACTGATTCCTACTTACAAAAACTCAAATCTGGACAAGCAGTCCTCGATATCGGGTGTGGGAATGGCAAGCTCGTTTCTGGACTACCAAAGGGAGTCGAATACGTCGGGACGGACTTTTCCAAAACACTGCTGAGTGAGGCGAAATCGCTTTATCCAGACCAGGACTTTCGTTTTGGTAATGTGGTCGAGCCTAGCCACTGGGCAGGTCTTGCGACTTACGATGCTATTTTTTGTGTAGCGGTGCTCCACCATATCCCTGAGCGCGAGCAGCAAGTCTATATAGTTAAGGAAACAAAGCGACATTTGAAAAAGGGTGGTTTCCTATACCTAACTGTGTGGAATTTGTGGCAGGAGAAATATCTACAATACCAGGTAGATGATCACTTTGAGGTGCCCTACAACAAGGATTGGAAACGATTTTGCATCGCGTTTGATGTGCAAACCATAACCGATTTGATGAGCGAGGCCGGACTGAATGTACAAGAGTTGTTCTATGCTGATCGCGAGGGCAAGAGAGCGGATATTGTCGGTGGGCAGAATTTGGTGGTGGTAGCTAGGTGAGTTGTGCTATTTTGTTTAAAAATGCATAAGGGTGTGCTACTAGAATGTTAAATGGTTTAAGCTCTCTTTCTAGGTTTAGAAGATGACTGTCTCTTGAGACTAGATAACATTCAGAGTGAGTGCTTCCCATTGCTTGATCTGCTACGTGAATAAATTTCATGTCTCGCATATCAGTTGGCCAGTCGATATTCGCCAGCCTTCCTGTACCCGTCCTATATGAAACTACTTTAGCCTTATAATGAAGAATCGTGTTTAGTTTATTTCGATGTTCTTCTGTAACTGATAAAACTCGTCCAGCTTTATCATTGTGATTAAGTGTTTCATTGCTAAAAATATTCTGATATTCTGCAATAACGGCGTTGCTTACACAAGGAAGGATATGTTCGTTATCGATTAGGGTTAAGATACTATTATCAGGTTCAAAGCCCCCAATTATTGCATGTACCAAGACATTTGTATCAATTACTGCAATAACTTCTGTCATGCAACTATTATAGGTTGATCCATCTATGCTGTCCAGCACGCATGAAGCTGGAAATATAAGCCATCCAAGGTTATTGTAAGTGTCGACCGAGGCGGGAAATAAGCTGACATTATGAGCGGGCAGAATTTGGTGTGTGTAGCTAGGTGAGTGGTTAGTAGTTGGTGACGAGATCGGCCGGTTCTTCAACTTGAAATATTTTGTAGAGATGTTTGACTTTATGCGTGACGTTTTTGATATCCTTCTCGTTATCGTCATGGATGGCCATGTGAGCCGCGTTATCTTCTCGCAATCCTTTTAGCTCTACCATCATTTTGTCGGAGGTTTCAAAGTAATCCTTTTTGCTGGGCAAGCTTGATGTCATCTCGGCAACTTCTTCCCTCACAACCCGACGAATTTCGTCGTAATCTGGTTTAGCTAGGATGGATAAAACTTTACTTTTCATAGTTATAGTTAAGCACTTTGATTATTTGAAATCAACAACATATTTTATTGGAGCCAGGTCAGGGAATCGAACCCTGGACCTGCGGTTTACGATACCGCTGCTCTACCAACTGAGCTAACCTGGCTTGTATTAACTAGTCTTGCTGTTTACTTATTCTACGCAACTAACCTGGCTAGTGTTTGCCTATTATCCTATTGTAAGTCGATTTTGGCTACTATATCCATTACATCTCCCATGTTTTTGGCGTAGTAATCGGCGTTTTCGGGCATAATTTGCCAACTGAACCCACGATTGTACGCCGTGTAGCAGATAGTCGTTGCGCCACTCGCTTTTGCCGCGGCAACTCCAGTCGCCGAATCTTCCAAGATGATTGTTCGATGTGGATTAACTGCCAGTTCTTTCATGGCGTGGAGATATGGGTCAGGAGATGGCTTGGGTTTGAGTGTTTTGTGATTGTTGACGGAAAGAAAATACTTAATTAGGTCATAGCTCTTGAACCTGCTAACTAACTGATTAACCCATTCAATGGGGGAACTGGAGACTATACCTATGGTGAATCCGTCATCGGAGAGGTATTTGATCAACTCATCGACTCCAGGGGACAAGGGAATGCTAGGGTAGATGCTGTTACCCATCTCGATATTGCGGTCGTGAAAAGGCTGATACTCACCCTGCCACCCTGCGGCAACAAACGTATCAAAAATACCTCTAAAGGACATCCCGCTTTTGACAGGCACTTTTTCAAATAATTCTTGTCCAAAGAAATCGATTAGCAGATCGTCGTATCCTAGTTTGTCCCACATAGTTTCTGTATCTGCGAGCACGCCATCCATATCAAAAAGAAAAGCCTTTTTCATAGAGAGATTTTACCATGATATACTCTAGCTACGATGAATAACTCTAGGCTAGATCGGGTGCGTAGCCGCAAAGCCGGCAAGCAAGGTGTGGTTTACTTGGCGCTCGCCGGAGTACTGGTGCTCGTGACTTTGATTTGGGGTCTGCCAGCGGTCGCCCGCCTCACTGGGTACTTGATTTCTTCTGACGACACTGACATTACCATCGACGAGCAGCGACCTACACCGCCCATTTTTTCTGATATTCCAGAGGCTACGTATAGCGCTCAGGTGCGCATCGGTGGCTATGCGCAGCCAGGACTCGATGTTGTGCTCTATATCAACGGAGCAGAGAGGGAGAGTAAGTTGGTATCGGAGAGCGGGACTTTTACCTTTGATAAAGTCCCTTTGACTGAGGGTGATAATACCGCCTACGCCTACACGGCTACCCCGCATGATCTGCGCAGTGAACAGTCTAAGAGTTATGTGATCGTACTGGACGGCAGCAAGCCTACCGTAACGATTGATACACCGAAAGATGCTGAAGTATTTAGAGGTCAAGGACAGCGGATTACGACCTTTACCGGTAGCGTGAATGAACCGGGTGCCAAAGTGTATATCGGCGAGCGGATGGTGAACGTGCAGTCGGATGGCAAGTTTAGTCTGCCCTACCAGTTGGTAGAAGGTGACCAGGAGATCTCCATTAAGGCGATTGATAAAGCGGGGAACGAAGGACTGAGTTCGATTAAACTGAGGTGGGAACCATGAGTTTGACGGTAGATTGTGGATCGTAGGTCGTAGACTCAATCAATAGTATCCAGAGTAAAGTGAATGGATAGAACATCACGTTGTTGAAGAGTGAGGCGATAAAGAAGAATGCAAGCATTGGTTTGTGAGGTGATTTTTTGTAGATTGAATACATAAAGATCCCCCACCCGATCAGTCCAAGCAACCCTGTGGTTGTCAGCAAATAGAGATAACTATTGTTAGGTCCACTCGCATGATTTGGTAAATCTGAAGACGGTGAATCCAGAATGAGGGTGTTCATGCCGTGACCAATCAGCAGTTCCCATCCATACTTTTGGATATAGGTGATGTCACTTTGAAAACGAGAAGTGATGCTGTAAGTGCGAAAGAGATTGGTACCCTCACCAAATTTTCGCGGTAAAGCGAAAATAGATGCTAGAAGTAAGATGCTAGATACTAGGATAATTTTTTTATTCTTCATAGAAAAAACTCCTGTCAAAAGGAGGGAAAGCCAGACGGAGCGGGAGTAGGTCAGGAGGATAGGAAGCAAGAAGAGAGGATAGAGGACATAGGATCTAGTGGGAGTGAAGGATAGTACTGACAGTGATAACATGACCGCGGTAAAGGTGGGGTCAAAGTGAGGGAGCGTGAGGCGGCTCAAATGGTCGTCCCAGCCCAGGTACTGGAATATTCGCATATCAGGCATTAAAAAATACTGCGTAAGTCCGATGATGAGTGTGACTAGCCCTGAGAGCATAAAGGTAGAACGCGGAATAGTTACCTTACTTCTTTTGATAGCAAAATACAGAGAAAGGTAGGCGAGGAGGCGGAGGGTGTAGAGTGAGGGGATGAGTAATTGGGCAATGGGGTAATGGAGTAAGGCAAAGATCCAGCCGAGGGTGAGACCGCCACCCAATAGGGCCAGGCCTTGAAGGTAAAAACTATCGACCTTCAAGGCCTGGCCCTGAAGGAGTAGTATGCAGACCAATAAAATGTCATGGAGGTAAATGGGAAGACCTAAATACTCAAAGCGTAGGAGCTGGCCAAAGCCGAGTGAGATGACAAGGGTGATGAGGAGCCAGTGAACTATTTTTTGTGCCATAGCAGGTATAGCTTAGTCCAGGTCAGATAGGAATGAAAGCTCATCATAATCGCCATAATGATACCGGGGACCCCATCGAGGAAGCCAAGACGGACGAGGTAGTTCCATTTAAACTTGGCGATTGGATAAACAGTAATTTTCCAGAGACTGCTCCTGATACCCTGGGAATAGCGATAGTCTGCCTCAAGCTCAGAATATTTGTTGATTTTGTCGAGAAAGGAGTTAATGCTTTCGTGTGAGTGGTGCAGAAGCGGGTTTTGGAGGGTGCCGACTTTCCCCGTGCCAACCCAGACCTCGTGGACGGGACGCTCC
>CAYILS010000040.1:0-8178 GCA_964364325.1 uncultured Pseudomonadales bacterium | reverse complement strand
AGAGGACATTTCTATGTTGCAGAAAAGCGGACATTTCTATTTGGTGTTGACAGGGGTGGTAGAGACGGGCGAGTAGAGTAGCGACTTTTTTGGCGTCGTAGAGACGCTCGGCTCGGGCGCGGCCGGCGCGGGAGAGCTGGAGGACGTTGCATTTGTAGGAGAGGGCGCCGTCGATGGACAGGGTCATGGCCGCGATATCCCCCTCTTTGACCAATATTTCGTGTTCACCGATGACCTCTTTGATTGCGCCGGTGTCGGTGGCGACTATAGGGACTCCGCTGGCCATAGCTTCCACTAAACACATACCGTATTGCTCCTCCCAGGTGCGAGTGGTGCGAGAGGGTAAGAAGAAGAGGTCGGCGGACTGGTAGATTTTGTGGATGCTCTTGTAGGGAACGGATTTGACCTCGATGTTCTTGCCCACCGGTGGCCGACTCCCCTGCCCGATGACCAGGAAGTCATACTGCAGGAGCGCACTCGCCACGGTTTCGATGTCCTCCATCCCCTTTTCCTTTTCTAGTCGGGCGACCGTGAGGACGAGGGGGCGAATATTTTTTGATCGCCTGATTGGCTTAAAGCGGGTGAGGTCGACGCCATAGGGGATAACGACGATTTTAGCTGGGTCGACACCCTCGGTGATGAGTGCCTGTTTGGCGCGATCTGTGGGTGTGTGGAAAAGGTCGACATACTTATATGCCTCCTGCTTCCATTTGCGCAGCCGCCCAAACTTTTCATTGTTGTGCGGGATGGTCTCCCAACAGGTACAAACAAGCTTGTCGATCTTACCTGATTTGCGTAGCTGCACAGCTTGATGGGTGTAGGGAGTATACGTCTCGGCTGAGTGCACCACATTCCGTTGTATCGATTCAACGGAATAACTCCTAATTGCTTTATCTAAGCCAAGTAGCCATTGCTCGCCGCCGATGAGGCGGTTGAGAATCTGGCGACGGAATGGGAACTGTGGCAGGTCGGTGGGCGACCACAATTTGGTCGCAGGCAGAGAGATCTTTGTCAGTGGGTGCTGGCTAGTGATGACCTGCAGATCTTTGATACCCTTGTAATTCTGTAGCTCGAACTGGTTTGCATGTGAGGCGCGAAGGAGGTGGATCATATAATATTATTTATCAAATTTGATATCTTTAAGTCAGTATATTTTAAGTCAAAATTTTTTCTAGCATACTGCATATTATATTTACTAATTTGTTTAGCTATATGATTATCCTGCAACATTGTTTGAAGATTATTAGCCCATATTTTTGGGTCCAAAGTGTCTACAATTGTACCGTTTCTAGAATCTATGATTTCGTTGTACCCACCTCCACCATTGTATGTTAATATCGGCAATCCAGCAGATAATGCTTCCTCAATAACAATTCCAAATGGCTCATTAATAGGTGAATATATAAATATTTTCGACTTGCGCAATTCTAATATTTTAGTCTTATTGGTTACGTTAAGCTTAACTTTTACTTTTACACCTAACAACCTCGCTTTAGCCAGCAATAACTTCAAATAACTGTCCTCTGCTCCATTCCCGACTAATACAAAGACTGGACGCATCGCAACGGGAATTTGACCTATCACGTCAACGAGAAAATTTTGATTTTTATACTTATTTATGGCACCCACGCATATAACTTGATAAGTTTTTTTAATTACCTGATTTATTTGATATAGCTTAGTGTTTACACCTGGATAGATGACCTTACAATTGACGCCATATGTCTTATCAATAATTCTTTTTGAGTAATTGGAATTAGCGACTATTGTTGTATTTTTGGCTCGAATATTCATTCTATCTAGAAACATTATTGGTAGTCTCAGTAGGTTTACAATCTTTTCCTTTGTATTTTGTAACTGTATATGTGCACTGTCATAATATTCTCGCATAGGTTCATGACATATATATATCTTGGGTTTATTTGTGAACCGTAATATACTTGGAGATTTTACCATCCAGGAGTGGTAAACCAATAGAATGTCATGGTTTGTGCTTCTAATAATTTTTCTTTGGTAATTTTGTGAAGTTATAAAACACACATACATATATTGAGCTAAGTTTGAAATTTTATACTCAGGTTCTGTTATTACCTTAGTAAAATAGCTTTTTTTTAAGTAATTATATGTATTTTGATATGTTAATTTGGCACCACCTGAAGGTAAGTTCTCGTAGATTGCTAGTATTTTTTTGCTGGTTGACATAATTGACTTAAATTTGAGATACTTTAAATAATGTTTAACTTAAAACATAGTTTAAGAAGAACCCTATTTTATCTATTGTTAATACCAATATTTTTTACTACCGCTGTTAAGTCATTTGCATTTAGTGATGATTTTACATCAGATCCTCGAACTAATCCTGATTGGGAAGTTCAAAATTCTGAAGGCATGGTGTTTGATAACCCTGGGATAACATTATCAAGTACCAATAGTTCTTTTCCTTATCTTAAAACGTCGTCTAGTAACAATTTAAGTTCAAACAAGTACCATGAGATTAAGTTCCAATATCTCAATAGTGACTCAAACTGGGGTGTAGGCGCATCATTTACTGATAATCCTCCAGATTTTCCCACATACTTTGGCCCTGTAGATGACTACTTGGAATACAATATTGCATATTTTTTTGGCAATCATTTACATTCAGTTTCTACCCTCTGCCCAAAAGGAAGCCCTTTGTGTCCAAACAACTGGTGGTTTATCTATCCTAATAATCCTCCAACCAATACTTATATGTCGTCAACGCCTAGAGACTTCAATGTTCATACGTTTAGTACGATTCGGACAGACCATGCGGATAGCCTGTCATCATACGAGGTATATATGGATGGGAATCTGATAGTCGAGACTCAACCAACGAATCGAATTATAAACTCAATATGGATTGGCCATCCGTCAAATTTGGACTCGCCGAAAATTTGGCCCGTACTGAGAATACTGTCAGTGAAAAGCTTACCACTTCCCCCAGCCACGTTTCCGTATTTGTCGCAGAAGGACCCGTTATGGGGGAGCAAGGAATACGATAGCGCGGGGACATGGGCGGGGGCGGAGAAGAGCGGGATTGAGAGATGGGGATGCGCGCTCACCTCGGCGGCGATGATGCTGCAAAACTACGATGTCCAGACCGCGACCGGTAGTGCTACGACTCCAGATGGACTCAACGACTGGCTAAAGAATGAGCCTGATGGCTATATCGGACTAGGACATGTCAACTGGCTCGCCATTACCCGCTACGTCCGCGAAAGCTACGAAACTGAGCATGCAAGTACCAAACTAGAATTCACCCGCACCTACCCACCATCAACTCCCGAGCTACCCGCGATCCTCGGGGTACCAGGACATTTTGTGGTAGCCCACGGCGAGGACGCTACTAACTGGAATATCAACGACCCCGCGAGTGAGACAAAGCAGACACTGGATAAAACCTCAACCATCACTAGTATTAACAAATTTGTCCCGTCGCTGACTGATCTGTCGTATATGTTACTGGCGATCGACAGCGACACTGTGGCCACTTTGACCAATGAAAGTGGCGCGACCGTCCCGGGCTCGTGGATCGATGAGTATCTGAGTGATGATACCGAGCTAGCTACTGGATCTGCCATCCGCACCCTGATGATCCCCAAGCCAAGCAGTGGCAAGTACAAGCTGACAGTCAACAGACCGGCGGATGCAACCGAGCGGTTGGTCAAAATATATCTCTATGACAAGCTCGGCAACACCGACCCACTCCTACTACCCCTGCCCCTCCCCACGACCTATTTTGAGATCCAGTATGGGAGTGAAGTTGGCGACATACGCAGTGCCGTAGAAGTAGATCGTACACCGCCTAGCGCCCCAGTTCTGGTGTCACCGGCAGAGGGCGAACACGTCAATACAAATGGGCTAGTCCTAGACTGGGATGAGGTAGAGGACCCCAGTACGCCTATCACCTACAACTACCAAAGTAATTGGCCAGGGGGTGGGCATTATGGCCCGGTGAGTACTGGCACCAACTCCTTTATCAATGCACCCGGCACACCGGACAATGTCTACAACTGGCAGGTACAAGCGTGCGACAGTGCAGACAACTGTAGTGAGTGGGCTAGTCGCGAACTAGTAGTCGATAGTACCGCCCCGACAGTGGATCTAGTCTTCCCCACCCCGGGGCCGAGCAGTAATTATTTTGAAGCAGTCTTTAGCGAGCTAGTAGACCCGGTTGCGGCGACTAGCGGAGCAAATTACTACCTGTCCAACTGGCCCGGTGCCGGAGGCAGTGGGGACCTAGCAGGTGACGCCAATATCACCTACAACCCAGAGAGTAAAACAGCCCGGATCCTATTTACTAATCCCGGCTGGTATATCTCGGCTGAACAGCTATGGGGAGTGCAAAATATCTCTGACCTCGCCGGAAATAGGCTAAAAGTAAATCCGTATAGCGAGTACTCAACAGCGATGATCGCGCCAGTCCTAGCCTCCCCACCCACCACTACCCCCAACCCAGTAGCTACCTTAACCCAAACGTGGAGCTGGCTAGCCGGGAGTGATAGCGGTAGCGGAATTGCTTCGTACTACAGCCGAATCTACGACAATCTCCTGGGGAGCTATACTACTGACTGGCTATCTTTGGGTAATGTGCTCTCTGTATCTACTAGTTTGGGTGAGGGTAAATGGAAACTCTCGCTCCAAGTGGGCGATAGAGCAGGAAACAAAAGCGAGGTCATGGACTCCAGTGAACTGGTGGTAGATGTAACACCACCGAGCGTAGCGACCAATCTCCATTTTGATAACCCGACCGTAGCGTGTGGGGGTTTTACCAATATTAAAACAGTCACGATCGATTGGGATGATGCGACAGACAACACAAAAGTAGCTGGGTATGAATACAATGTGGACTACCCCCTACCTAGTGGAGTGCGAGGGTCGTGGACGACGTTTTTTACTTCCTCACAATACCGAGGGAGTTTGAATGAAGGGATCCACTATATAAAATTACGGACGAAGGATACAGTCGGCAATTACTCGAGCTGGAGCAATTCGTGTGCCATAACCTACGACTCCAAGATACCTACGTTCGATACCATGACAACTTATGAAGGTTGGTACCGTGAGCCCCAAACCAGTTACTTTGATTACACTGACCCCAACATGCTGAGTGATTATTTGGCGCCGTCGTGCGAGATAAATAGCGAAGGGCTAGCAGAGACTTGCCAGGTAACACCTAACGTGTGTGATAAAGCAGGCAACTGCAATACAACCCTGCGAATCTCCAATACAGCAATGATAGATTTGACTAAACCGGTAGTAGGGATAGACGTATGGGGACAAACGCTCAGTGGTACCGCGAGCGATACCCTGTCCCAAATCGATAAAGTTCAAATACGCCTAACTAAACCGGGTGAGAGTGAAACGACAGTCACCGCTACTGGGACAACTAGTTGGAGCTACGTCATCGACCACGCCCCAGTTGGGCACTATAAAGCGATCATTGTGGCCTATGATATCGCGGGGAACACGAGCGAGGAGAGCGTCAAAGAATATGATATCAACCTATCGAGTGCTCAATCGACTACTAGTTCGACCCCTACCCCAACCCCATCTCCATCCCCAAGCGGGTTAGTGGCTGGCGCTAGCACACAACAACTGGGGGTAGAGGATGAGACTGACGAAGTGGAGGTGAGTACGATCCCCAGACCGAGCATGAGTCCGAGTCCAAAAGCAGAAGTGTTAGGTGAGGCCACTCAGGTTGAGCGTGGATTTAACTACTGGTGGCTACTGGGAATTATCCCAGTTGTTGTACTACTGGCTATTTTCCGAGCAAAAAAGAAATGGTCGAGCGCGTCATAGAGTCGAGTGTCACTTCTGACGATAGTCTGGTAAAGTAGCGACGAGCTTGGGCGAGCTGGCCATGGACGAAGAGATCTTTGATATTTTTCAGGGTATCGAGCGTTTTGGTTTTGAGCACTTTTAGGCGATCATTCTCAGTCAGTCCAAAAGTTGCAAGGTACGGAACCTTGTAATATTTGCTAATCAGGGCAAAGATCTCGGTGATAAAGCGGCCGTCGCGGATGGCAGCGGAGGTATTACTCCCTGCGTGGGTGCGGAAACTGCAGAGTGGTTTGTGGACGTAGACCAGATCGCCAAATTGGAGCAGACGGATCCAGTACTCAAAGTCGGCAAACTGAGAGAAGGTCTGGTCGTAGTCGCCGGCTTTTTTCACTATATTGGTGGGATAGAGGACGGCGGTGGGCTCGCCGATCAAGTTTTCTCGTAGCGTCGTTAAGATCCAGTGCGCGTGCTCGAGACCGTTGACCACGGTATTCTTGGTGGCGAAGCCCATTTTTTTCACTACCCTCCCCTCTCCGTCAATAAATTTGCGCTGGCAAGTGATGAGCGCGGCCGTGGGGTGAACTAGAGCTGCTTTGATAAGTTCTTCGACGGAGGTGGGCTCCAGTAGATCGTCGGAAGCGAGGAATTTGAGGTATTCCCCTTTGGCCTTGGTCACGATATAGTTCCAGCCGCCAAGCATACCGTGATTGTCTTCTGTGCGGATCACCCTCAGCCGGTTGTCGTGATACTGGGCGAGCAAAGCAGGAGTGCCGTCGGTACTGGCATCGTCGTGGACGATGATCTCGATATTTGGATAAGTCTGGGCAAGGGCGGAGTCGATGGCGTCGCCGAGATATTCGGCGCGGTTGTACGTGGGAATTAGAATAGAAACTAATGGGTTTTTCGTCATAAATCTAGTGATATCATGATTTAAATCATTGAATCATTTGTCATATTGCTTGACGAAGGCGTCGGCACGGTCATAATCGTCGGGAACGCCGATATCGATACAATGAGAGTCGGCGAGTTCAACGGCGTAACTGGGGTAGTCCTGAGCGTAGAGGTGCATGGCGTCGCCAAAAAGAGGCTTGTCTCCCAGCTGAGCCTCGTACTCTCGCAGTAATCGCGCGGCGCGGACGGTCAGTTTGCCCATAGCCCAAGTCCATTTCGTTTTTGGCTTCGCCACCTTCACTTCGATTGAGTTAATTTTGTTTTGTTTGTCGACTACGACACTATCAAACTTTTCCGGTGTACCGGTATCAAAGAGGCCGAGCACTAGCTCTGCGGGATACCGATCGAGCTGAGAGAAGGCGTCTTTGGGATACCAAATGGTGTCGGGGAGGCCGAAATAGAGTTCATCCTCTGGCCGCAAAAACTGTTCGGGTTGCACGATGCCGTCAAGCAGTCCCTTGCGCTCCCGCACCATGAAAATGAGATTGTTTTTGTAGACTGACTTGCCCGCTAAGTAGCGGATCAGATCTGATTTGTCCTCGGCTGTGTTGATAAAGATTTTATCAACTCCGGCCAAAAGCATCCGCTCGATCAAATATTCGATGACTGCGCGCCGGGCAACAGGAGCGAGTTCTTTGGAAAAGCCGATAGGCTGGAGGCGTAAACCTAGACCACCAGCTGGGATTGAGCCATATTTCATGTGGTAATTGTAACAAATGACTTAGGTTTTAGGTGAATAGAAGTAATATGAGCCCGACTGTCATGCCTATTACTGCGAGCAATTTTTTAGGTGATAACGAATCTCCGAAGATCTTGGCTACTAATACCGTATAAACAGCATTAGATGCTGCATTAATGGCAGCAACGTAGCCTAGGTTGGGAGCTGCAAGTTCGGCTATTAGTTTGAAAAAGTAAAACCCAGAAACTGAAAAACCTAGTATGGTCATATAGATAGCGATTTCTTTAGTTAGTTTCCCTACTTTGAGTTTGACCCGATATGAGTCACCGATAGTCATTAGTAGCGTTAAGAGACATGTCCAAAATAATTGTGGCGAAGCCTGAATACCGTGAGATGCAAAATATTTACTTGATAGTGAGATAGATCCAAAACTCAACATTGCAACTACAGCATAGAGCGCCCATTTATAGGATTTTATTGTTTGAGTTGTTTTGGAAAAAGCTACAAGTGCTGCACAAAATAAAATAAATCCAGATAAGATAAATTTACGAACTGATATCTCGGAACCATAGATAATCGCAGCCGCAAATAATGTATATATTGCATAGCTTTTTTGGATAACCAGACTATAACCAGCATTGGGAGCATCCTCCATGGATTTATACCCTGCAACAGTACCCACGTAATTAACAGGAGTTACGCACCTCCCATTAATATCGCCTCGTAATGCTTGATTCGGTTAT
>CAYILS010000039.1:0-8300 GCA_964364325.1 uncultured Pseudomonadales bacterium | reverse complement strand
AAAAGTTCTTAAACCAACCCAGCCGACGGTATACCAAACTCAGGGATTGACAAAGGAAAATTGATCATAGATGGAGTCGAGCAGGTTGTAAAAGACGGACATGCGATTGTAGTACCAGCCAAAGCTAAACATAATTTGATTAACACTTCTGCTGACAAAGTACTCCAGCTATATACCGTCTATGCCCCGCCCCACCACAAAGATGGAACTATTCATAAAACGAAACATGACGCAGAGATTGATGCAAGTGATCATCTTTAAACTAGATGAGTAAAACTATCCCAATTGTCGTGATGGCGGCGGCTACAAGTTTGCTTACTTTGTGATCATGCTCACCTAGGAATAACACCCCACTCGCAACGGCGAGCATGGACATTCCCTGGAAAATCCCTGTGGTGGTGCTGGCTGGGCCTAGATGAAGCGCGGTGACCAGTGCGTACATTGTAATCAAGTTTATGGCGGAGGCAGGGAGGTTGGAGGATACAACATACTGGCAGGACGTGCGCAGGCGCGGGAGCGCATTTTTCATCAGGAGAGGAAGGAATAGGACTGATTGGAGCGAATAGGCAAAGAGCACGATAGGGAGTGAGGCAAAGTTGCCTGCTACTTTAATTATCACTGCAGAAAGAGCGGTCATGAGACTCGCAATTAGCGCAAATGAGAGCGACCGATCAACATGTAAAGAGCGGGGGCGGGCGGCAATGATTGCTCCTGTCACAACCAATCCAGTCCCCAGCCACTGTGTAAGTGTGAGCACCTCACCAAAGATGAAAAAGGCAAAAATGGGGACATAGACATTGCGCAGCTGCATAATTATTGTGGAAAGCGAGAGCTCGGTTGCACTATGCATCTTCATGTATACATAGACAGAACCAAACTCAACCATGCCCAAAAGTCCAAGTAGTGCGAGATGCGCCCAACTAAAATCGAAGTAAGGGAAGAATGGGATGAGCAGACCAAAGAAGGTAAGGCGGATCAATTCATACCACCAGGCAAAGGCAGTAGAATCTCGACCTGTTCTGAGTGCAGTTCGGAGCAGCGAGTTGAAGATTGCGGCCGAGACGCCCGCGAGAATGATGAGAAACAACCAGTTATTAAGCATTGTTTAAGTTTAAACTACGACGCAAGTGATTAGGTAGTGGGTAAACCGTTTGGGTAACAGTGATCCTGGAAGTAGCATTTCTCGCACTTTTTGAGATCGGTGGTGCGGGGGAATGACAGGGAGCGGATGGAGTCCATAGTAGAGAGAATAGTTTGCTTGAGATTTTCGATCTGCTTATTAGTAACCACGAAGTGACGCTCACCTGATTTACCCGTTAACCCAGGTTCTTCGACGAAGTCGAGCATTCCCTCCCCGAATTTATAGTTAAGACTAGGATCAGAATCAATTAAGAGTTTGTAAAATTCTAGCTGGCGGCGGAGTTCGCCATCGCTATCCTGGGTTGTCCCCTCGATCTGCCCCATGGTTTTTGGTTTGCCTGTTTTGTAGTCTACTACCCTGACTAAGCGAGCTGACTGGTCTGACCATTCGAGTCTATCAAGTTTACCTGTCAGCTGAATGTCGCCTAGATTGGCGCGCAAATTCTTCTCGGTGGCGAGGGGAAGACTTATATGGCTCTGGTTGAGTTCGAAGTAGGCGGTTAAAACTTCTTCACCTTTTTTCAGATATACGTTGAGATCAGCTTTGATGATGACGGAGGACGCCAGTGAGTGGCGGAACTCACTCAGCAAGTAATCGAGACCTGGGGCGACTCCATCTTCTTTGAACTTAAGATAGAGCTTTTCTAAGGCGCTATGGATGGCTGTACCAAAGATTAAGTGAGCCTTTTTGGCGTGGGGAACTTTTAATAATTTGTCCAGCTTAAATTTGTAGGCACAATAGAGATAGGAATTGAGCGAAGTGGCGGCGAGCTTGAAGTTGTCGACAATATCTTGCAGGTAAGCTTTCTCGCTCTCCGGAGTGTCTTGCACTGCTTGGCTACCCAGGATGGTCTCGATATGTTTGTGGGCGGTTTCTTCGACCTGTGTAACGTCTATTGCAGTAAGGAGATCACCATTCAATTCTTCTAGGAACATGGTGGGACTGGCAACACTTGCCTTGCCATAGCTAGAGTAGGTCAAGGCACGAGTAATGGTCAGGTGCGACTTAGCGCGAGTCATGGCCACGTAGAACAGGCGGCGTTCGTCTTCGTTTTTCTCTTTGTCCGAGGGCTTCACATTCTTTAGTAATGTTTCTGGGAGACTAATGAGTTCGGCTTTTTTGTTGTTGCCCCAGTTACCATCGATAGCTTTGTAGATATAGACGTGTTCCCATTCCAACCCTTTACTTTTGTGCGCAGTCGTTAAGGTGATGGCGTCACGGCTGACACCATAGCTTGATTCTTCGATACGGATATGATTTTCTTCCATAATGTCTAGATTTTCGATGAAGCCTTTGAGATCGAGATTGTGGTCGGCTCTGTTCATGCGCTTTACTTCGTCAAAGAGCGTGTTGATTTTGGCGAGGCGATGACCTGCCCCGCGCACTTGTTCTTGGTAGACTGTACCTTCGTCCAAAATCCAGTTTAGGTAACCTGATTTGTTGAGGACGTCTTCGAAGAATTCCACAAATGTTTTGTTGGCGTCGAGGGCTGAGTAATCTTTGAGTTTGGAAAAGGTCTCGTCGATCTCTTGGCGCGATGTAAGATCAAGCTTGGCTAGTGAGTCGGGATTGCCCAGCACATCGAACAACGTGAGGCGAGCATCACCAGCGTGCCTCGCAATTTTTAAGACATCGAGTGGGTCGATGCCAAAAATAGTGTAGTGGAGGATGGTGAATAGATCTTCGTCCTCACGACTCTCCCGCATCTCATAAATGACTTTGAGAATTTTGAGAAAATTGCGCACCGTTGGGTCGGATAAGACATTGGCACCTCCCTGCACACTGTAGTCGATACCGTACTTGGCGAGCGTGTCGGCAATAACCGTGGCCTCAAAGTTTTTATGGTAGATCACGGCGATATCGCTGGGTGCGACCCCGGCTTTCATTTTTTGCTTAATATCTTCGGCGATAAAAATCACTTCGGCGGTGCTACCTGATAATTCGGCAACGCCGATTTTGTCGCCTGCTCCGATTTGAGAGGTAAGGTGAGGGTCGATGTTTGATACTACGTCGTTAATCCGCAAATTGTTGTGGGTGATGAGAGAGTTGGAGACGTCTAAAATGTTTTGAGTGCTGCGATAATTTTGTTTGAGGGTGATGACGCTCGCGTTGGGATATGCTTTGACGAATGAAAGTTGATTTTCGATCGAGGCACCCTGGAAACGCATAATACTTTGGTCTGGGTCACCCGTGACAAACACGTTGGCGACTTCTCCCCAGTATTTGGCGAGCAAGAGCATTAGCTCGTTTTGGGCGGAGTTGGTGTCCTGGTACTCGTCGACTAAGATATATAAATACTTTTCCTGACAAGAAAATAAGAGTTCTTCGTTTTGTTTGAAGGCATCGACTACGCTCGTAATCATGTCCTCAAAATCAAAACTCCCCTGGTCTTTTAATACTGCTTGGTATTTACGGAAAAGGAGATTGAGTTCTTTATATTTAGCCAGATTGCGTTGACGTTTGGCTATTTCAGTTTTCTTGAGTTCACTCACGTCGTCGGATTTAAGAAAAAGATCCTCGGCAATGAGTAGCTCCTCAAATTCGTCAGGGTCGATGCCTTCTCTTTTTAAATCGCTAATGGCACCGAGGACTGCACTGGCATAGTGGTAGGGCGACCCCGTGGGACGAAGAACACTAAGACTCCCACTATCGATAAGTCCGCGAATGAGCTTGAGTTTTTCTAGATCGGAGAGCGGCTCACTGGCTGGGTTGAGCGTAAAGATGTCTGGATTGTCTTTGATCACACCCTGACAAAAAGCGTGGAATGTGGAGATATTGGCATAGTAAGCCTCGGAGCCGATCATCTGAGTAAGCCGCGACTTCATTGCTCGTGCGCCTGACTCGGTGTAGGTCAAAGCCAGAATCGAGCTGGCGGGAGTGTCGGTCTTACGGATAATATTGGCAATGCGTAGCGCCAAGGTTTGGGTCTTGCCGGTACCAGGACCAGCAACCAGCATGACAGGACCCTCGATTGTATCCACCGCTAGACGCTGCTCCGCGTTTAACTTCTTGTATGCTACATCAAACTCTTTGGTCGTTTTGGTCATATAGCTTTGACTAAGTCGATTACCCAATCTTCTACTCCATTATAAACTCCATCTAGATAGGGCTCATTTCCTAAGCTGGTATAGCCTAATTTCTGGTAAAGTTCCATTGCTTTTTTGTTAAGACTCGGATTGACTGACAATCCTATCGTGGTAAATCCTTTTTCTTTGACGAGATTCTCACATTCCTTAATTAGTGCTGTTCCTACTCCTTGACCTCGGAAATGCTCATCAACATATATGTCTTCCATATTTGGATAATCTGGATATGCCTTGGTACCATAATATTTGAGAAATACCTGCCCAATTATCTGACCTGCTTGCTCAGCGACTAAGTAGGCTGATCTACCCTCACTTGTTTCATTTATTCTTTGAACATATCTATCTTGATCATCAATCTTTTTCATCAAAGTAATGGCTGAAATATCTGCTATGGTGGCTAGTCGGATTTTCATTGTAATACTTCGATTATTCGAATAATTAGAGTATTTGAGTTACTACTATGATTCGAATCATGGTAGTGTTGTTCCGCTGTATCGATTCAACGGAATATTATTCTTTTAAGAGTTTTTCGGTTTCGTCGTCGCCGGTGAGCTGGCGAGTGGATGAGAGCTTTTGGCCGATTGAGTTAAATTGTGACTGGACGTCGGAGAATTTGTTGTAGGCGTTGGTAAGATGTCCACCGAGCGTGACCATGCTGTCGGCGGGCTTGCCAAAGTCTTTTTGGATACCACGCATGAGCTTAAAAACTTCCTTGGCTTTGGCTTCAACTTTTTTGCCTTCAAATGAAAGCAGAATGGTTTGGAGGGCGGCGTAGAGGGTATTGGGAGAGACGGGATAGACACGAGAAGCACGCGCAAACTCCATGAGCTCCTCGGCGCTGGCCACCTCGTAGAAAACAGATTCAGATGGGATGTACATGAGGGCAAAGTCGAGGGTGTTTTCTTCCGGCAAGATATATTTCTTAGAAATGGCGGTGACGTGGGTTTTGATGTCACGAATGAAGGTGCGGCGGAGTGAGTCAATCTCGACCTTGTTCTGAGTCGACATCATTTTTTGGAAATTTTCCATGGGGAATTTGGAATCGATCGGGAGAAGGCCTGCGTCCGTTTTGATGATCGCGTCCACGATACTGCCCGACTTGAAAGCGTGCTGTAGTTCAAAAGAGCTGACCGGAAACATCTGACTAATTAGATCTTTTAAGACCATCTCCCCGATGTTGCCGCGAAGTTTGGGGGACTGCAGGTAGTCCTGTAGCGACTTCATGGAGCGACTGACCTCGGAGAAGGCTCCTGCCTCTTTCTTGAGATCCCCGATCACCTGAGTGGCGTGGAGCAAACGGTCGTTAATATCTTTGGTGTTTAAACTCAAACTAGAGTTGATCGTGTCTTTGGTGAGCTCGACGGAGCTACGCAGTCCTTTGAGATCGTCACGAAACAATTTGAGAATAAACAACATGAAAGCAAAGAGGGCAAAGATGATAATAAGGGTGAGAGTAGTGACTTCCATACTGCTATTATAGTCATACTATGAAGTGGATACCAAAAATCTTGAGTCTGATCATGCTGTGGGGTGCCCTAGCGAGTGTGATCGTGTTTATCGAGCCCGATTTACTAAAGGATATCTTAATCCCTGGTTCATATCTACCCTTTTTTGGTTTGCTCGCTAGTACTATTTGGTACACTTTGGCGGTATTTATCAAACCTATCTGGAAAAGCTTGATCTTAACCATGACTATAGTGACTTACTTTATTCTCTCTACCTTACACCTCATGTACCCTGCGCTGGCTATAATGCTGCTCTTGACTTTAGTCATTGAAAGTTGGTATATCTATCATAGCCATGAAAAAATCCAAACAAGCCATGAACCAAAAAATCGAGGGGCAGGTCTATAAAATCCTGTACCAGGTGATTGCTGATGCCAAGAATGAAGTAGATGTAGAAATGACCCTCAAAGCGCTGATGAGTGAGAGTGAGCTGTCGGCTGTCGCCAAGCGACTCGCGATTGCGGTATTCCTCGATAAACGCCAGTCGTACGACCATATCAAGGATGTACTCAAAGTCTCGACGGCCACTATTGCTTCGGTTGCTGAGAATATGAATAAACGAGGGATCCAACAAGCACTGAGCAGGGTAAAGGCGGAGGAGTGGGCAGATGTGTGGAGTATTCGTTTGTCGCGTGCCCTCGAGAAATTGATGAAATAGGTCTGGTATACTTAGCGCATGAGCAAATGTTACTACCTGACCACAACTAGCCCTTACGTAAACAGCGATCCCCACGTGGGTTTTGCGCTAGAAATCATCCAGGCTGACGCCTTGGCTAGGTTCCATACACTTTTGGGAGATGAAGTCTTTTTTAATACCGGTACAGACGAGCACGGGAAGAAAATTTACGAAAAAGCCTTGGAATCTAAAATGGACCCTCAAGCTTATTGTGATATGTACGCGGCCAAGTTTGGGGATTTGAAGAAGGCACTAAACCTTTCGTATAACAGTTTTTGGCGGTCAACTGAGCCTAAACATATCGAGGCCGCGCAAGAAATGTGGCGACGGGTCGATAAAGCCGGCTTTATTGAGAAAGGTATCTATAATGCCAAGTACTGCGTCGGGTGTGAGATGGAGAAACAAGATTCAGACCTGGTAGAGGGCAAGTGCCCTCTCCATCCAAACAAAGAAATTGAAAATATTGCGGAAGAAAACTATTTCTTTAAATTCTCCAAACTTGGTGCAAAGTTGTTAGAACATTACGATAAATACCCCGATTTTGTGGTGCCCGCTCACCGCCAGAAAGAAATCCGCAACTTTGTGGAATCTGAATTAACCGATTTTAGTATTTCTCGCCTAACTGAAAAAATGCCCTGGGGAGTGCCAGTCCCGGGAGATGAAAAGCACTGTATGTACGTCTGGTTTGATGCTTTAACCTATTATATTTCTTCACTAGGCTGGCCAGCTGACGAGAAAAAATTTGGCGAATTCTGGGGAACTACCCTATCTCCAAATGCTGTGCAGGTGTGTGGCAAGGATAACTTGCGCCAACAAACTGCGATGTGGCAAGCTATGCTGATCGCTGCTGGCTTACCTCCGACTCGCCAAATTCACGTACATGGCTTTATCAACTCTGGCGGGCAAAAAATGAGCAAGTCGCTCGGCAATGTAGTCAACCCTCTTGAATATGTCGATAAATATGGAACTGATGCACTCCGCTATTACTTACTAGCAAAAGTTGCTCCCGCGGAAGATTCCGATTTCACCAAAGAGAAGTTTGAAGAATCATATCAGGCTGATTTGGCTAATGGGCTGGGGAATTTGGTGGCGAGAGTAGCGGCAATGGCGGAGAAGTCGGAGATAGGATTTAGTATTCAGGATTTAGGATCTAGTATGAGCTCAGCGGTTACAGCGGCTCTTAGCGAGTACAAGTTCGACGTCGCGATGGCGAGTATCTGGGACAAAATTAAAAAGGCCGACCAATTTGTGTCGGAGAAGCGAGTTTGGGAATTGAAAGATAAAGAGCGAGTAGAAGCTTTAACTAAGCTAGTGGGTGAAATCAGACAAATCGCGGTAGATTTGGCGCCGTTTATGCCAGAAACGGCAGAGAAAATAGACAAGCAGTTTAGGGGTGAGAAAATAGTTAAAGGTGAGTCACTATTTCCGAGATTAACGTAATTATAGGATTGATATAATGATTTAAATCATTATATCGCTAGAATAGATGAATTACAGAGATAAAGTATTTTCAGAGATTGAATTGAAAGGTGAACAGGTGCACGACGCGACATTTGTGGGTTGTCGGTTTGCCGCGGCAAATTTGAAATTTAGCTCATTTACGAAGTGTGTGTTTGAGAATTGCGATTTTACTGGAGTTGTTCTTGAGGGCACGTCGTTTGAAAATTGCACGTTTCCCGGGAGCAAGCTCAGCAATCTTGATTTTTCCCCTGCCGTATTTATCAAGTGCGACTTCGCCCAGGCAGTGATAGAGAATAGCGTCTTTCAGAGAATTAAGTCGGGCTCAAAAAATGAAACTGTCCGTTACGATCTGCGCGAGTGTACCTTTGCCGGCACGAGTCTATTGAATACTGTGTGGGTTAAGTGCGATCTAGAAAAAGTAAGTTTTGAAG
>CAYILS010000038.1:0-8336 GCA_964364325.1 uncultured Pseudomonadales bacterium | reverse complement strand
CTAGCGCGCTCTATAAACGCGAGACTATTTTGATTGATAAAGCCGACGCGATGATAGCCGATGTCACTATGCCGTCGTGGGGAACAGCCTTCCTCATGGAGCACGCGATCTCCTCTGATAAACCCGCGCTTGCTCTCTACTACAAAGATGCCGACAAGCCGCTCCCCATGATGATTGAGGGACACCCCGAGGTGTACGTCGCCCACTATACCAAGTCCAATATACGTACGGTGCTCAAGAAAAACCTGGATTACTTTGTGGTGATGAGTAAGCGCAAAGGGAAGCTCGTGGTCGTAGACGGGACGGACGGGTCAGGCAAGGGGACCCAAACCCAAATGCTCCTGGATTATCTAGAGAAGCAAGGCTTAGAGCATAAATATATTGATTTCCCCCGCTACTATACCTCGTTCCACGGCAAGATGGTGGGGAGATACCTGACTGGGGAGTTTGGCAGTATGGAGTCGGCCTCGCCCTACCTTTCATCCCTCTTTTATGCGATGGATAGGTTAACTGCGCGCGACGAGATTGTGGATTGGCTCGAAGAAGGGAACCTCGTGGTGGCGAACCGCTATGTGACCTCGTCCATGGCATTCCAGACGGCTCGGGTCGAGCCAGATAAACAAGACGAATTCCTCAAGTGGATCTATGCCATGGAGTATAAGGAGCACAAGCTGCCCAAGGAAGACTTGGTGATATTCCTGTATGTACCGGTCGAGATCTCGCAAAAACTGATCGAGCAAAAGGAAAAACGTGAGTACACCGAGGGAAAGATTAAAGATATCCATGAGGCAAACGTGGACTACCAGAAGAAGGTGTCGGAGCTCTACCTGGACCTGGCTAAGAAGTATAAACACTGGGAAGTGATCGAGTGCATCGATAGTCAGGGGGAGCTTTATTCTGTCGAGATGATCCACAAAAAAATTATTAACGTACTTAAAAAGAGGGAAATACTAATATGACAAAAGGCAAGCTGGTTGCAGTGTATGGTTCGATGTTTTCGGGTAAAACAACTTATCTAATTGAGCAATTTGATAAAGGGCAAAGTGCCGTCGTGTTTAAACCTGATCTGGACGAACGCTACACGAAAAAACCGATGGTTGTTTCGCATACCCAAGCTATGATCCCGGCGGTGCTCGTGAACCACCTGAAACCAGAGGAAATGAGGGAATTGGTTGGAGACTTTAAGGTCGTTATGATCGACGAGGTCAATTTTTTCCATGATAGCTTGCTGGAGATAGTGAAGTCGTTTCTTGAGGAAGGGAGAGATGTATATGTGGCGGGACTCTATCTTGATTCTGAGCGTAATGTCTGGGGACCAATGACCGCATTGATTGCAATCGCGGATAACAAAGTTGAGGTAACGGCCAGGTGTGATGGAGACGCGGGTACATGTAAAAGTCCGGCCGTGCTCACCTACCGCAAAATCCCCAAGACTGAGCAGGTGCGGGTGGCGGGAGCTGACGAATACGGGGCGACGTGTGAGTTGCACTACGAGGAGCTGCATCATCGACCGAAGGGGAAGTAGGTATTTCGGGTTGACCCATTTGTAAAGTGAAAACCGGTGATATTTTTCTGGTGAAAAATTCCCCTCTAACTCGGCTACCCGCCTGCGTAATGTTTTCTTTTACTTCATGGGTCGCCCCTCTGTCAACCTACAAGTTTTAAGGTAAACTAATGATATGAAGTTTGTGGAGACATGGAAGCGCAGGAGAGCGAAGAAATATACGATTCTGTATAAGCGAGGTCCGTCTACTCTGGCACTGATATTTGCGGGGATGGCGATGGGATTGTGGGCGATATTTGCTTTTCTATCAAGCTATCCCGTGGGGCTCTACCTCTACTACAGCGTCCTCCCACGGACGACGGAGCTACTAGGGAAGGCATTGCAGCAAACAAGTATCGAGATGACGGCGGAGGCCAAGGAAAACCCTGCACCGGTCGTACCGGAGACTGAGACCATTCCACAGATATCGAAAGACCCGACACTCCCCGAGGGACACTATCTGAATATCCCCAAGCTGGGAGTGGATACGAGTATCCTAGAGTCGTCGAGTGACCAGTATGAAACAGCCCTGCGCAAAGGAGTGTGGAGGGTGGGGGAGTTTAGTACCCCTGACAAGACGGACCGTCCAATGATCTTGGCGGCTCACCGCTTTGGCTACCTCGAGTGGACACAGAGCTACCGGCTACAGAATTCGTTTTATAAACTACCTGAGCTGAAGAACGGTGATATGGTGGAGGTAGTCTGGGATCAGCGCCGCTATACCTATCAGGTCCAGAAAGTAGAGGAGGGGACAGAGATCACTGACTACTCGAGTGATTTGATTATGTACACCTGTAAATTTCTCGTCTCCGATATCCGGATTGTGGTCTACGCTAATCTGGTGCAGAAATAGTCTTTAGTTTGAAATATCCACACTTTTAGTAACGTCCTATAAAGGGTTGACAAAATGATTATAGGGTGATATCATTCGCCACATATGAAAAAACTACTTGTGCTCGCCACATTACTCGTTCTCTCTACTGCTCCAGTAAGCGCAGAGACTGTGCGTACCTGTTCTTCCGTCTATGGCGGAGGCGAGGTCTGCGGTGAGACTACAACTGAGACAAAAGTCACTCATGATATTGTTTCAACCAAGACGGGTGCTAACGACAACCAAATGATTAAACTCGCCCTTAGTATTGCCGGAGCGGCTCTTACCGCCACCGTGCTCTACAAACTGACCTACAAATCCTACATTCTCGGATAAACTTTTCACCATTCTTACCGGCTTTGCCCTGAGCCAAAACTTTCAAAGACTTAGGGCAAAACCACTAAGACAAGTGACGTGCTTAAAAAGTAAATAGCTATAGGTCTATAGACCTTGGAAATGGGGACTGCACAAGGGCAGTTGTAGTCCCCATTCTTGAGGTTTAAATCCTCCTACGCTCGAAAGAGCTTCGGACGGACACGTCTCAAGTACTCACCGCAAGGTGTAGTAGCTCGAATGATTAGATCATGCCATAGCGGCAGAAGTCTGAAAGTGAGAGTAGTTCTTTAACAAGGCATACGGGTTTTATAACAACGAAAGTTGTTATTGAACAAAATATTGTTGGCGAACCCTCCTACGCTCTAATGAGCTTCGGAATGGCATGGCGGACAGGAACATCCTTTTTGGGTGAAACTGGGCCACACATTGAACATGAATAATAATTCGTGTTTAGCGTGTGGACCCAGTCGAACCACAGAAATCCCCCAAACCCCTCGACTAAAAAGGAGTAGACAATGTCTACAAAAAAATTCTCCCTGTTCGTCGCAATCAGCCTCCTGGTGATTGCAAGCCTCGCGTGCTCGTTCAGCGCTGGACCCAATGGTGTGACATTTACCACCGTGGATCAGGCTGAAACGCAGGTTGCTCCTCCCGCCGCGTCCGATGTTCCAGCTGACAATGGCGATCAGCGTGCTGTAGGGCCCCAAGGCAATGAAGACCGTGTCACGCGCTTACTGCGCCTGGACAAGGTTTTCCGCTCTAACAAGAGTGTCGCTGCGTGGCTTGAAGCTGCTGGAATGCCATTTGACTGGACTTCTGGCTACTTCGATGCTCGCCAACCTGAAGAAGAGACCCTGTCTCTCTCCGATGGTTCGACGAAAATCGTTGTATCTGGTCAGCAAATTGATGTGCGCGGATTGTACGTGGCTTATCCGTCGTGCTTCACGACAGACCAGCCCGATCGCGCACTCACAACTGCTTCCACGCTGAAGTACACCCCCGATCCCACCAATGGATCAACACTGTATTCCAATGCCACCACAAGTGGTAACGGAGAAGTAACGGTGTGGGTAGACTGCAGCAATTGGAGCCAGTTGGCGGACCCTACCAACCGGTAACGGTTGAAGACTTCCTACTCCGGGAGTTTGTTTTGCCTCGATGGTGAAGTGGAATACGCAATTGCGTACCCGCGAGGTTGTTCTAAACGTATGCCTGGGGGTGTGAAGGTTGATCGCTTTTTGATCAATTTAACACCCCCGTACGTCCTAATCCGTAAATGAAAGTTTGTGGGTTGAGATGTATGAACAAGAAATGGCAGAAGATTATCAAACAATTCAATACACTAGATACAGCTCTGGTGGTTTCGGCGTGGCCTGTAACGGGTAAAAATGCCGTAAACCACGGGATTGCCTGGTATACACAGATGACTGTAACTGAAATGGCCAAGAAAACTGGTAACAGATTTGTAATATTGGCAGAAAAGAATCATGATAATAAACCACAATTACTGGCTAATGGAAAGATTTTAGTGCTGCGGATTTTTGATAATCGCAGGAAGAGTCTTTATCCAGTGATTTTGCAGTATCTGCAGCAATTTAGTGAAATCAAAAAAGTATATGTGCATAGTGAGTTTGGGGTGAATGGTGGAATGCTCCACTTTGCCCTGATCCTGCCATTTTTGGCGATGATCCGAGCCATCGGCAAACAAGTTTATTATTATTCACACAATGTAGTAGTAGATGTAGCTATGTTGGCTGGACATCTAAATATCCCAGTGTGGCAAGGCGGATTACTAAATATGTTTGTCAAAATGTACTATAAACTGCTTGAGATGTTGTGTGAGAAAATCGTCGTCCTAGACCCGATATTGGGAGATAAGCTATCTACTTTTGTAAATGATTCGAAAGTAGTACGGCTAAATATGCCTGTCGAGAAAAAGAAACAAGTGGATAAAAGAGTCGCGAGAAAAACACTAGGATTGCCACAGAATAAAAAGATTATTACCTACTTTGGATTTGTGAGTTGGTACAAAGGTGCAGATTGGTTGGTGAAACAATTTGATATTTTGAAAGATAAAAATACTATGCTGGTTGTAGCTGGCGGTCCATCGTATTCACTGGCTGAGAAGAAGCATTATAAAAGCTATTACCAATCACTCCTTAAAGTGGCGGAAGGTAATCCTCAGATCAAAGTCACCGGATTTGTTTCTGAAGAACAGATTGGACAGTACATGACTAGTGCTGATCTAGTGGTATTGCCGTATCGTGGATTTATGGGGTCGTCTGGATCACTATCACAAGCCTTGTCTTATGGAAAACCATTTATGGTGAGCAGTAAGATGCAAGAAATACTGAGAGATTTGCCAAGTGGCAATGACTATGTGTTCACTATGAATAAGCAAGGCATGACAAAGATAATAAGCAGAGTAAAAGACGAGGCAAAACTCGCAGATATGGGTAGAGTCGCTGGAGAAATTGCGAGATCAAGGAATTTGGAGAGTTTAGCTAGAGTCGAATATCGTGCGTTGTATGCTCCTGCTGTGCGATAATGGATGCATGTGGACGAGAATAGCGACGTGGATAAAAAGTAATTTTCCTTTATTTATCCTACTCAGTGTTTTGGCTGTTGTGACATGGAGGAATTATTCATGGAGTACGTCGCTCCTTGGGTGGGATAGTGTACAGCCAGAGCTAGACTTTGGGATGAACTTGAAGCGAGCACTGACGAGCGTATGGGTGGGTAACCAAGGGGTCGGGCATATTGGGGGGCATGGATACGCGACGATCCTTATACAGGGAATGATTGAGTGGGTGATGAGCTTGGTGGTGGGAGTGGCACAGACAAGAGGGACGTTTATTTTCTCTATGCTTTGGCTGGGACCGGTGGGAATTTATTTTTTATGGAAGAAGTGGTTTAACAATACGGAGAAATTTGCCAGTTGGGGAGCAATGCTATCGGGACTGTTTTATCTACTTAATCTTGGGACTGTGCAGGTATTTTTTGCCCCACTTGAAGCATTTATCATATTTTATGGACTACTGCCGTGGGCAATTTTGAGTATTGTGAATTATTTACATAAATCGAGCTGGAAAAATCTGATTATTTTACTTATAACTCAAGTTATTTTTTCGATGATCGGATTTATCCCGCCCCAATTTATTGCTTATGGAATGATGATTTTGGCATTGCTAGTGGGGTATGTGATCGCACAGCGAAGAGATATGATAGGAGCTTTTAAGAAAGTGTTGACCGTAGGAACTATTTTACTTGTAGCGAATTTGTACTGGCTGGCGCCCGTTGCGTATTACTCTCTGCACGGAGCAAGTAGCTATGCTGAGGCCAAGAATAACCAGGTTTCAACCCCCGATTTCCTGTATATGAGTGAGGCGAGAGGCAAGTGGAATGACGTGGCATTAATGCGTGGATTTTTTATCGATTCCTCTGACTCGGTAATAAAAGGTGAAGGGAAGTTTTTTGAGATATTTGGGGCATGGAATGATTACATGCAAGGAAAGGTGCTGTGGGTGGGATACGGATTATTTGGTGTGGCCATGCTTGGTTTGCTAGGGATGATTCTAATGAAAGGGAAGAGGTCACTTGGAATTGGACTCATATTGATATTAGTAATTGGATTTGTGGCGATTGCTCAAGCAGAGGAACCATTTACAACTATTGCAAATATGACAAGAAATGTGCCTGTAGTTGGTCAAGCGTTTAGAGCAGCCTTTACCAAATTTGTCGGTCTTTTGATATTTGTTTCTTCCGTTGGATTTGGATATGGAGTATTTGTAATTTATAAAATATTAAAAGCAAAATTGGTTGTCGAAGTTATTTTGGTGATACTTGGAATAAGTGGTTTGATTTTTTACATGTGGCCTATGTTTAGGGGTAATTTGATTTACGAGAGAATGAAGATAGATACGCCAAGTGAGTATAAACAGGTAATGAATTTTTTTTGGAGTGAAAATAAATCGGCAAGAATCGCATATTTACCAAGTGCGTGGATGTGGGGATGGCAGGTGCATGAGTGGGGATACTCGGGATCTGGGTTTTTGTGGTATGGAATAGAACAACCGATTCTGGATCGAGCATTTGATGTGTGGAGTCCTCACAACGAAACTTTTTATAACCAGTTCTCAAATGCGCTGTACAGTAATGGTGAGGCGAGTGTGCAAGATGTATTAGAGCAGTATGATGTGCAATACGTCCTGCTGGACGAGAGTGTGATCGCACCGGGGCAAGACAAGGCGATACTCAGGATAGACGAAACAAAGAAAATTGCACAAGAGCTCGGATGGAAAGAAACATTCCATGAAGGATTTTTGACTGTGTGGGATACGGGCGTAGAGACAGGCGAGCAATTTGTGAGTGCACCGAGTAGCTACACATGGGTGGATGCAGATACGAGTAAGGTGAGAGAGGATGTCACGTACGCTGAGGAGGGAACGTATATTTCAGCGAATCAGCGAATCAGTGAATCAGCGATCGCATATCCTTTTGTGAATTTGATGAGAGAAGAAGTGAAAGAGGTGGAGTATGGGGAAAATGGCTTACAGCTTACAGCGTACGGTGTACAGCAGGGACAAGAACTAATAATTCCAGGGTGGAAAGTGGGAGACATTGTCCGAATTAACTTTGACGGTGACATGCCGCTCCCTGCTTACCGAGTGAATGGTGTTGATGGGCCAAAGTTTGTGGGTGAGATTGAGCGCGAAGGAGGCGTCAGTTATGTGACTGCTCGGGTAGGTGAAGGCAAGGAATGGGTGGAATATCTGCAAGATTCAAGATTCGAGAATCAAGATTCAAAAATCGAAATTGAGGTGACAGGTGCGCCATTTGTGTATGATTTTGCTACTGCTGGACAAAGCACGATAGGGAATTGCGACGTTTTGAAGCGTGGGGTTGCTGAGAAACGTGGGAGTGAGTACGTCGCGGATGAACGAGGCGCTGTGTGTGATTATGTTTTGATGAAAGAACTCGATACACGCTTGCCCTATATCATGAGGTTGCAGGGAGAAAATATTGTAGGGCGAAGCGTCAAATATTTTCTATATAACACGGGGAGTAAGCGTAATGATGTTGAATACCTCTTGGGCAAACAGGTTTTTGATCAAACCTTTAGTCTACTGCCATGGTCATGGGACGGGGCGTATACACTAAACATCGAAACCCGTAGCTTTGGTCAACGAGCAGAGAACGCGCTACAGCCAGTTGAAGTACGATGGGTGCCACTAGAACAGATTACGAGAGCAAAGATAATCGCAAATCCTAAATTCTCAAATTCTCAAATTACGAGCGAACTGCAAATAACTGAGGTGCAAAAAACAGGGACCTGGTTGTATAGAGTCAAGGTGGAGGGGAGTGGACTACTCAAGCTATCACAGGGCTATGATCAGGGGTGGACCTCGTTGGATCTCGAGCACGTTAAAGTGGATGGGTGGGCGAATGGATGGATAGTGCCCCAGAGTGGCACAGTCACTATCTTTTACTGGCCACAGCTGCTGGAGTTCCTGGGATTTGGTGTGTTGGGTCTAACCATGGCGCTATTGATTGCGAAGCGAAAATGAGATTGGTCTAGTATGTGTC
>CAYILS010000037.1:0-8395 GCA_964364325.1 uncultured Pseudomonadales bacterium | reverse complement strand
AACAGTTGTCTCAACTAGTATTCCCGAACTCATGCCATACAAAAAACTGCTGTATTTTGCAGACAATACGAATAGTTTTAGTAGTGCGATCAAAAAAGCCTTGTCTGAAAAGTCCACCAACCTGAGGCAACTACGTCGTAAAATCGCTCGTTCTAATACCTGGAATCATCGAGCCATTACCCTCCAAAGACATCTCTTAAAACAGCTCTACCCTAGAGTGAGTGTCGTACTACTCATTTACAATCATACAGATCTTTCTAGAATATCCCTAGAGAGTACACTCTATCGATCTAAATACCCCAGTTTAGAAGTCGTTGCTGTGGATAACGGATCCGACTCAGCCACCATTAAAATGTTGCAAGAATACAAAAAAGCTAAAAATATTAGTCTTATCTTCAACCCAGTCAACTACGGTTTTGCTAAAGGCAACAATATCGGAATGGAAAAGTCTACGGGAGAATTTATTGTTCTGTTGAACAATGATGTGCGAGTAACTCCTGGGTGGATAGAGCGCTTGGTTTACCACGCTAAGGTAAGAGGGGTAGGGTTGGTAGGGCCTGTTACAAACAGCATAGGTAATGAAGCTAAGATCAACATTATATATGACCCAGCTAACCAAAAAGATATTGAAGATCGATCAGCAGAGTATACCTATGCTCACTGGGGACAAACACTCAAATTACGCAACATCGCTGCATTTGCCTGGATTATACCTCGTGCTATCTACAATAAGATCGGTAATCTTGATGAGAGATTTGGCGTTGGTCTACTAGAAGACGATGACTACTGCATGAGGGTGAGAAGGAGAAGATTTGATATTGTTTGTGCCGAGGACTCATTCGTCCATCACTACGGTGGAGCTAGCACTACATGGGGTAGTCCAGAATTTCAGTTGCTGTTCAATACCAATAAAGCTAAATTTGAGCAGAAGTGGAAAACTAAATGGATACCTCATCAACCTCGCAAAAAATAATATGAAAATAGCCATAATCCTAGGTACAAGACCAGAAATCATCAAGCTCTCTCCGATCATCCGGGAATGTCAGAAGCGGGGCTTAGATTTCTTTATTCTGCATACCAATCAACACTACTCAATTGGGATGGATAAGGTTTTCTTTGACGAGCTCAAGTTGCCACAACCCAAATATAACCTTGATGTTCACGATCTACCACAGGGTGCTATGGTTGGTCAAATGCTGATAGGCATAGAGCCAATTCTACAAAAAGAGAACCCCAGTTGGGTATTAATCCAGGGAGACACCAATACGGTAATGGCCGGAGCTATTGCCGCTAGTAAACTCGGGATCAAAGTCGGTCACGTCGAGGCCGGACTACGGAGTTACGACCGAACCATGCCTGAAGAACTCAATCGCATTGTAGCCGATCATCTTGCAGATGCCCTCTACTGTCCTACCAATCAATCATCCAAGATTGCACTTGGTGAGGGGATACCTTCAGCTAAAGTTATCTTGACTGGAAATACCATCGTCGACGCCGTGGAGCAAAACCTTGCCCTCGCCAAAAAATCAAAGTACTCAGACAAATATTCTGCTGGAGAATATCTCTTATTGACCATGCATCGCCCCTCTAACGTAGATACAGAGGCGTCACTCTCTCAGGCCATTAATTCGCTCGAGAGTCTCGTAGATGAGCTCGATACTCCCATCATCTTCCCCGTGCACCCACGCACAGCACAGGCGCTGCAGCGCTTCCAGCTCATCCCCAACCCAGATAAACTAAAGCTAGTTGAGCCAATAGGCTATCTAGAGATGCTACTCCTCATGGAGAGCGCCAAACTCATCATCACGGATTCCGGTGGTATCCAGGAAGAAGCGTGTATTCTCCAAGTACCCTGCATTACCATCCGCGACAACACCGAGCGCCCCGAAACGGTGGAGGTCGGCGCCAACCTGGTTGTAGGTACATCAGAGATTAAAGTGATTGCTGGGGCAAAAACTATGCTCGACAAATCAAGGAACTGGTCCAGCCCCTTCGGTAATGGCGACTCGAGTCAAAAAATTATTGCGTTTATTTCTTCTTATACGCCCCAAAAAACGTCTCAGCCTTAAGTACACCGCCTTCTATTAGTAAGTCATCTACTTTCATAATCAACTCAAAAAGTGCCTTATCAAATGTTTTATTTAGGTTAAAATTAGGTCCAAACTTGGTATCAAAAAAGCGTCTAGCCATCGAGAGCGCTGGAACATAATCAACCTCTCTGAGGTGTTTCCTCAGGGCCGGCAGTATCGCCTCGGAGTTTGCGCATTCCATAGAGCCGATAGAGTAGTCAACGTCCGGGTAAGAATTCATGAGAATTGGTACCTTGCTTACCGTGTGATCCCAGCGATACTTCATGGGTAAAACTTTCCATATAAGCTCAACCAGTTTTCTTGTTTCATCCCACATTAAGTATCCGTTACGCGTGGGAATATCAACTGTTACAAAAACTCCTCCTGGCTTCAGAGCCTTATTTATCTCTTTTGCCACTCCATTCATATTTTCAAAGTGGTGGAGGGCAGCGTATGCCATGATAATGTCGTAAGAATTTTTTTCGAGCGATAGTTTGTTTATATCTTGGGCCATTCCTGTAAAATTAACTCCCCGTTTATCCGCTTCTGCCTTAGCTTGCCCTAGAATACCGTCATTAATATCTACAGAAATAAGTTCCACCTCAGTACCTTGTTGTTTGAGCAATGGAGCAATCATGACAAGCTCTACCCCGCATGCCCCAGCACCAAGACTAAGGAGTTTGATTTTTTTTCTTCCCCTCGTGTGTCGAGCTATATACTCTGGCAAATCAGCTACTCCTGTATTGAGTTTGATTTTATCCGAAAATTTTCTCTCTACTGCAGTCCATACTGGCGGAACTTCCTGAAATAAACCGTGCTTAAATATTTGCTTGTAGTGTTTGATTTCGTTTTCTACTCTATCGCTATAACTAAGTTTTTTCATTATTCTATCGTATCACATGTATAATCGTGTCATGTACTCTAAAGTCATTAATCTGTTTCTAATCCCAAACACTATTCTCTTCCTCAAAATCTTACTAGGGTCCGTGATTTGGCATAGGGTTTACCCTCATTTTTTGATCATCGCAACTATCCTAGCAACTGCTCATTTTGGGGTATTGCCGACATTTACCTTCCTCCTTATCTCCGGATCTTCGTTTTTGTTTGCGCTAAACATCCTCAAAATCCACGATTATCTCCTGGCTTTGATAGTTGGGTTTGTGAGTTTTGTCCAGTTATTCACCATGATCGCACTTGTCTCAACAGTAGATTTTGGATATTACACCACTCTGATTATTTTTTGTTTACTCGCGGCGGTGACCAAACAAAAGCAGACAATCAAGTTCTCCAATTTCCTTGGTCAGCTCAATACTCTCGATTGGGCGCTCATTTTTATTGCCCTTATCTTTGGCTCGCTCCCCCAGCTCCATTGGGACGCTGTCCAGGCCAATCTCTATATCGCCAAGTGGTATGTCATATCCAATTCACTCGCTCCAGTTAAGGAGAGCATCACTTCGCTTTTCCCTCAAAGTGCGATTGTCTATTACTCCCTTTTTTACAAAATAGGCGGACTAAAGCTCCTTCAGTTAGCTTTTTTCTTTCCATTTTTTTTGTCTCTACTACTCATCAAGCAAATTATCCGTCGTATCAATCTAGGTCTTGTAGGTCAAATAATTCTCTATCTCGCCCTTGCTACACCTATAGTTCTTTTCCAGGCATCCAGTGGCTACTATGACAACTTAGTGTTTCTTTTAATACTTGCAGGTTCGTATTCACTTTTTTATTTTCAAGTCAAAGATATCCTCCTGCGTTGTGCTGTAGCAGCCTTCCTGATAGGTTTTTCTAGCGGGAGTAAATACTTTCCCCTTGTCATGGCGCCCCTCCCCATCCTAATATATTTCTTCACCCGTAAAATTTCGCGGCGTTCTATTTTGTCGTCCATGGCTTTGATCATTTTGATTTTAGCTCCTCTAAGCATCTGGATGGTCCGTGCATATGTCCATACCGGTAGTCCAGTATTTCCCTTTTTCCAGTCCGCTTTCCCTACTCCCAAGTATTGGGATGCCAGCGACCACCTGGAAGGAAACTTTATGATTCAAACCACGATGAGCGTAGCTGAGTGGGTCAGGGGAGGTGTGTTTAGCTATCCATACAAGTCTTATATTCACTCGACTGAATTTATCGAAGGCACTCGGGGATATCCAGGATTCATTTACCTCACCTTCATTCCGTTCCAAATATTCTTCCTATTTCAGACACTCTTTCAGTTGGTTAAGCGAGACAAACTCAAACCACATATCCTGTTATTTGTTTATACATTCCTCGCCTATTTTGGGGTAGGATTCGTCGTAAGATATTATCGCTATATCTGGCCATTCCAATTTATGTGGCTTATTGGGACTCTCCCACTGTTACAAGAATATCTAAGTACTCATCCCAAGCTAGGAAAGGGTTTAACGATTATTTTTCTATTACTCTCTCCGCTCGCCTTTATCAACTTGATCGACTATTATCGTTACTACCCGCTAGATAGTCACAAATTATTTAGAGCAGATTATTATTTAAGCAATCAAACAGACCAAACACTTATGGCATTTCTCAATAGTCGCACAAGTGCAACCGATCTTGTGCTAGATGCCTCCAAATTCTCTGTGCACAGACTCCACTTTGTTGCCCGCATCTATCAGTGTAGTTGGTACTGGAGAGGTTGGGCAGATGACATCAAAGACCCTTCAGTCCTCAATCAGTTTAGCTATCTAATCACCAACGATCCCGTTACCTTAAGCAGCAGTTATTGTAGTCAACCAGTCCAGCGGGCCGTGGAACTTGGGCGGTATAAGTCAGTTTATCAGGATGGTACCTACGTAATCTATGAAAAAACCCAATAATCATCTGCGTGATTACTTTGTCGCACTCGCGGTTGCGCTAGTTTTTGCCACCAGCTATGCGACACTATCAATCCGCAAATACGCGGCTCACCAGACACGGGGTGACCTCACTGCCTACGCTCAAGGACTATGGAATACGCTCCACGGGGACTTTATGGCCAGCACCTTTAACTACAGCGTTCACAATTTTTGGGATGGACATTTCCGTGAGATTACGCCACAAAATAGCAACATCTTTGGCATCCACTTTAACCCAATTATTCTCTCGTTTGTCCCATTTTATGCACTGTATCCTAATCCAGAAACGCTTTTAGTGTTACAAGCTCTCGTTTTATCGCTCAGTAGTGTTGTGATTTTTGCCGTCGCAAGATCTCATCTTGGTAGTAAACTCCTTGCGTACGTTATCCAACTGTCATATCTCCTCAATCTAACCCTCATTTCTGCAACTTTGAGCGAATTTCATGCCTACCCTCTAACAGTACTTTTTAGCTCCCTCCTCATCTGGTTCTCTGCTCGAAAAAGTAACATGGCCTATTATCTTTCTTTGACATTTTTGTTGCTAGTCCAAGAGAATGCTGGGATCCCCGCTTTTTTCTTTGGTCTCTATCTACTCGTATTTAGCAATACTCGTCTTCGGGGGTTAATAACTATGGTTGCAGGTATCGGTTATCTCCTACTTAGTACAAAACTCATCATCCCACTATTTTCCCCGACAGGTGCTTATTTATTTGAGACAGCTTATGGCTCGCCTCTAGGGGGGTCATATTTAGAGATGGTCAAAAATACGATCACTCACCCACAATTATTTTTAAGTACGATCGCCTCCACCCCAAACATCAGCTATATCGGCAAAATTATCATCCCTACGCTACCTCTAACATTATTTGCACCCTGGGCTCTTTTAACTAGTATCTTCACCCTCGCACCTAATCTTATCTCTAGTGCCTCAATACTCAAATCGCTCTCAATGCACTACGAAGCAGTCATCACACCGTACCTATATTATGCCTTGATCCTAGGAGTACTATTTGCTCTCAAGCACCTAAAAATCAAAAAAAATCTCTTGATAATCTCTCTCTCCCTCGTCATCACTTTAGCCACTATGGTTCAGTACAAGCTCTATACCAGTCTTCGTTTCTCACCAACGTGTGTTTGGTCATGTCGTTTCTACACACCGCTCGACGCAGAAAAAGACCAAGTAATATCGGTAGTTCCAGCCAATGCATCCGTTTCTACACAGGACTACTTCTCTGGACACTTCTCCGGAAGAGCTGGTCTCTACCTCTTCCCTGTGTACTATGACCGCGCCGATTACGTGGTTATTTCAAAAGGTGAGGAGAGCTGGCCACTGAGCCTTGTAGACCATGAGAGCTATTTGACTAAACTACAAAATAGCCAAAACCACTCAGCGGTGCTCCAAACTGAGCATTTTATGGTCTTTAAGAAAAATCCTTAGCTAGTAGCTCTACTACTTTTTCTCCGTACTCTATCGCATAATTTGTCCCACGATCCCACGGGTAGACGCTGTCAATATTCGCCATGCAAACCCCCTTCATCCCCGTCCCCACCTTTTTCATATTGCTAACATAGTCTGTATTTACCACCGCTTGGGCATAGGGGAGTGCAAACACGTCGAATCCGATGACCAGTTTCTTTACCCCTGGCTTGATGCGTTCCAGGTAGGGTAAAAAGAGTTTATATAGTTGCGCCGGTGTTTTGGTAAGGTATTCATGGCCCCCCGGCAAGTAGTTGCCGATATATACGATATGCTCGCCGCCATAATGCTTGGGACTCACAAAGTTAGTATGGTCGACAAGCACTAGAAATGGATAGCCTGGGTCAGTCACGTTAAGCCAGTAGGTGTTTTTGAGGAATGCCCTCTTGAGCCTAAGTACCATGACCTGGGCATGGAGGTATCGATGTGCCTTGCGAACAGGTTTTAGTTCTTGCCCAAATAATTTAGGGAATAGTGATGTCGGCCCCGTATAGATGATTTGGTCTGCTTTGTGTTTGTCACTCGCAGTTACCACCCTGTATCCTAGGTTAGCCTTCTCAACTTTTACTACTGGGGTCGCGAGTTCAATCACTCCGCCTAGCTTCTCGATCTTCGCAGCAAGTAGGTTCAAAAAAGCGGTGAATCCACCCCTCGGGTAGAGCAGAGATTGCGTTCGCTTTTTAATCCTTGCCCAGAACCATGGCATCATCACGTTGTTCGCTTGGTCATGGAATTTACCTCGAAATAGGGGTTCCCAGATCGCTTTATACGAATTTACCCCCATGTATTTTTGGATCCACTTTACTGCCTCAACTCTTTCCATCCAACCATAATTATTCACAAGTTTGAGATAGAGTAGTGCAGTTGCGGTGCGTAGTTTATCGATTAAATTTAAGTACGGGAAAGTGAGCAAAGTGAGGGGGGAGTCAAAAGGAATAATTTTGCCATGAGCCTGGACACAAGTTTTGGGAGTAATACGGTCTAGTTTTTGTCCAATTTCGCGTGCTAAAGATATAGCACTATAGTCATTGGTGAATAAATGGTGGTAAGCCTTATCTAAGCTCCACTGCCACCCTTTGTGTTTGTATCCGATAGCTAGTCCTCCCAATGTCGGCTCTCGCTCTACTATTCTGACCTCGTGGCCTTTCGTCAAGAGTCGATAAGCAGCCGAGAGTCCCGTAAAACCAGCTCCAACGATAACTATCTTTTTCATTTTAGTTATCTCTCAGTTTAAGTATTTTAGCGGGAACTCCAGCCACAACGCTGTATGGCTTGGTGGATTTGGTGACCACCGATCCGGCCCCTACAATTGTGCCCTCTGCGATAGTAACCCCAGGCATCACCACGACGTTGGCTCCAATCCAAACCCCATCTTCAATCACGATTTTTTTAGGATCAATTTTTTGTAGCATGACTGGTTTCTTAGACTGGGTATACTCGTGCATCCCCGAAGATATGACCACATTGGGTCCGATGAGTACGTAATTCCCAATCTCTATCCCACCAATGCCGTGGAAATAAGCGTTCGAATTGACCACAAAATTTCTCCCGCAAGATATGTTGTGACAGTGACTAAAAAATACGTTCGGCTGGATAAAACAAAAAGAGTCCAGTCGCTTAAAAAGAAATTTATAAATAATGTATCTAGGTATATAACCCAAAAAACTCGGTAGCGATCTAAACGGCCACGCCAAGTAGGCTTCGAGTTCTAGCTTGAGCAGCGAGGCCACCCTATAGCCTCGTATTTTATCTATAAAATATCCCATCACACTTTTTGATTCTGACATTACTTACTTCCTATAACTAAAAAAATTAAATGTGATATTTTCATGTATTGCATAATCCCCTCATTCTGGTCATCACTAGTCACAATCACTAGGTTGTTCGGGATATATCGGATAGTTGAGAGAGTTTTAACGAGAGGTTCGACATTACAGGTGTTTAGATACGGGATATATCCGTATGTTCTAGCCATGACCAAAAAATACTCAATTACTTTAGGC
>CAYILS010000036.1:0-8503 GCA_964364325.1 uncultured Pseudomonadales bacterium | reverse complement strand
GGCTATGAGCCTGCCCTATCTCACATGCCCCCCGATACTGCCTACAACTCACTCATGAACTTTATGCAGATCAAGAGGTTATAGGTCGATGCACTACCTGTAGTGTGTAACATAGTACTGTACACACAAAATGTAGCTTGACGGCTCTATGCCGTAGTGTTAAAGTTCCCTTACGCTTGTGTAGGCATTGAAACATCTACACTTCGTATTTGAATAAGAGCATTGCTACACGTGATCCCGTGCAAATGGAGAATCAGCGGTAGGAATGCTCTTTTCGTATCTATTCACTTTTTAATGCTTCTAGACACTGCTCAAATCCTACCTGGCGACTAGTTTTGTGAAACTCAAACCTAATCATCTGGAGTAGTAAGCGGAAATATACCACCTCTGGTAGAGTTCGTCAACCTATAACTTTTGCCCACATACCTATCTACACAACCCATAGGAAATATAGATCTGGATTAAAGCTCTTTTTCGCACTTGTGGATAACTCGCTAAGAAGTCCATTGTTGAAATTGAAAACTTCCCGACGCAAATTTTGATCTCCGGTACAGGCAGTTGCACGCCTGTAATGTCGACAAAATTTCATCGTGAAATTTTCTAAATGGCGTCATGCAGGTCAGATTGTTTTGATGCAGTGTAGTGGATCGAAGCAAAGCGTAGACCGTCACACAAACCAAAACGATCAGATCGAATGACCACAACTACAAACTTTTTACGATTTCACTCACCCTTTTATAACTATCTCTCGAGTAAATCTTGTTGTACCCCAGTTTAGTCGCCTCTTTCACCCGCTTTTCACCCCACGACACACTGCGGATCTCACCTAGTAGCCCCACTTCTCCCACCGCCACCGACTTTTTGGGCAGAGCCTTCCCGCTCACCGAGCTGGCCACGGCGAGACATATTGCCAAATCAATTGCCGGCTCTTTGACGGACAGTCCGCCCGTCACTTTGATAAAGACATCTTTGTTTCCAATCGGCAGTCGGGCGTATTTTTGCAGAACACCGAGCAAGATCATTACCCGTCGAACGTCGACTCCTTGCGATACGCGCCGTGGTACCGGCAGCTCAGACTCCACAACCAGCGCCTGGACTTCCAGTAACACCGGTCGTGTTCCTTCCATGATGACAGTTACTGCTGACCCCACTGCTCCTTCTTCACGCTCCGCCAGGAAAAACTCGCTCGGGTTTTGTACTTCCGAGAGCCCTGATTCAACCATGCGAAATACTCCCACCTCGTCCGTCGCGCCAAATCGATTCTTCTGCGTACGCAGCAGTCGCAGATCATAATATCTATCGCCAGTGAGTTCTAGAACTGCATCCACCATATGCTCCAACACTTTAGGTCCCGCCATCTCACCGTCTTTAGTCACATGTCCAACCAAGACGACCGGCACATTGTGGCTTTTCGCATACGCAATTAGTCGCGATGTACACTCGCGAATCTGTCCAATATTGCCCGCCATACCGGGTAAGTCATCTGTATAGAGAGTTTGTACGGAATCTATTATAAGTAAGGATAATTCCAGTTTATCAACACTCGCTACAATCGTATCTACATTCGTTTCCGCGAGCATTTGCAGATCATCGCTCTTCATTTTCTTCCCCAGTCGTTCGACACGCAGTTTGACTTGGCCAGGTGACTCCTCCCCACAGACATACACCACCTTCCCCATCAGGAGGGAGAGTTGAGTAAGGATAGTACTCTTTCCTATCCCAGGCTCTCCTATCATCAGCACAACTTCACCCGGCACAATCCCACCACCCAATACCCTATCCAGTTCACCAATCCCTGTTTGTCGCCGCATCACTTCCCCACCCTCGATTTCACTGAGTTTCTGCAATTTGCTCCCCGATTTGCGAATTTGAGAATTTACGATTTGTGATTTCTTGGAATATACTGCTTCTACCAGCGTGTTCCACTTCCCACACTCACTGCACTGCCCTGCCCACTTAGCGCTCTGCGCCCCACAACTTTGACATTCATATACCACGCTCGACTTCACCATATCCATATTCTAACATTGCACGACCAAATCCCCTGACAAACGAGGGTTAACAAAGTAAAGCTAAAATATAAAAATAAAGTGGAACGGGGGGTGTGTTTGAGTCTGGGCAGACTCGCACAGGGACCCCCCTAAAATTCTCCACCGATCAACTTCGATAAGCAGGGACCTGGGCGGGTCTCTACTTCTTCGCCCCCTACTAACGGGAACGGTAATTGCCATTTACGGCCTCCAGCATACGCTGGGGCTATTTATATCAGGACAGAGTTCCAAGTCACGTGGCTGCGCACCTTCAACGAAGAGTAGTTCTTCTCCGCCGAATGACTGCTGAACACACAAACCAGTGCAACCGACCGTCATAAATTCGGCGTGATACGGAATCATCCACAGCCCCTGATCAGTAATGACCACTTCGTCATAATTCAAGACTGACCCTGGATCAACAACTTGGTCATTATGCCAAAGAGTGAAAGTAGTCCCAGATTTCTGGTATGACCAGGACATGTTAATGTTGTTACCGTCCAGGCCAAAGCTCGGGAAAGTGGACTGAGGAATGTTTTGACTGGCCAAACCACCAAAGATCACGAGCTGGCTAACTTGACCATCCGGCAGGTATGCTCCACATCCATCACTTGTCAGACCCGTACCGTTACATCCAGACTGTAGTGACGCAAGTGAGAGTTCCCACCTTGTTGCAACGCTCGGGGTCTTTTCCGCCGGAAACCAGAAATATGCCCCAGGAGTAGTGGGGGAATAAAGGTACTCGACTTGACTAGAAAAAAGAGCCAAGTACTCAGTCTGAGTTGAAAAGTCATGGATATCATCCACAACAAATCCAGCCCAAAGCAACACCAAGCCCTTGCTCAAAGCCGAGCTCAAAAACTGTCCAGCGGGTATTCCGGCGATGGTTTTGCCTTCCAGGGAATTAAAAATTCTGGGAGCGTACATCCGCCATCCAGCTACCCCACCTGGAACATTTTCGGCTCTTTCGAGACCAATCACGCCCCATTGCTTGGTTTGGAAACCGATGAAGGCACTTGCTCCATCTGGGTACATAGTCTGAAGCGTTCCCAAACGAACCGGTCCTGAAGCCAGAACTGATCTTGATCCCCCAATGATCCATTGACCCTGGTATTCCACCGCTCCCATCCCACGGAGGGTGTTGCGTGCAGCAGCCACAACCTCTGGAGAGGTTGAGCCGAGATCACTAACCGCCTTTTCAAATACAATGGCGTTGACTTCGGTAGCCTGGAAGGCACTGCCTGTGAAGGCAAAGCTTGTCGTTGTCAGCTCCGGCCATCGCATCGGCAAAAATTGACCAATCTCTGGGTATCGCACCCGCGCAATAATCATCCCATCTTCCAAGTTACGCCTCATATACAGAGCGTAGGCGGTCGGAGATGGAAAGCGTGCCAACAACTGGTTACCTGTAATTGTGGTATTCGGCGACCAGTCGGACATCCTAACTACGCCATCCCTTATCAAGAACTGATCCAGGTGGTGGATGTCGAGGGAACAATACCCTGCCTGGCACATGCGATCTAGCAAACTAGTTACCTGCTCAATTACAGCTTGGGTTTCGCCCCAACGGCCATCTTGCAAGTAGTTTAGGACCTGTTCTCCAAAGTCGGGAGAATAAACGATCCCTCCACCCTCAAAAGGCGCGACCGAGTACGCACTAGGGTTACCAGGATCTTGTGCAACCAAAGCATTGAAATGAAAAGTTGCATCGCTCATTTTGGGATAGATTCGCGCAAAACGAAAACTTCCGTCTTCGTTCATCGTCACCCAATTGGATCCGAATGGTGATGTATCTCCCCCGCGTATCAAACCCCACTTGGTACCATCGATGGTCTTGACACCGTGGATCATCATGCCGCGGAAAGTCGGACCAATTACATACTCTAACGAAACCGCTGTATAGGCCGGCTTAATAAGGTATGACCCCATAACTGAGCCTTCGGAGTTTAGCGCGTAGGCGGCTACTTCCTGGAAACTGGTGTTGACTAGGAAATCTTGATATACCTTCATGCCGCGCGCCTCTTCTAGCATCCTCTGCATCAGCGACTCATCCTGGAACATGAAGAACAACTCCGTCTCGGAAGTTGCATGCGCAAGGGAGTACTGCAAAGCTGCGCGTGCTGGCCCAACTGCCGACTCAAGCTGTTCTGCCGTGGCGCCAGGAGGTACGATCAGTGAAACATTGAACGCCTCATCAAGTCCACCGGGAGTAGTCCCAACCAATACTTCCACTGGAAGCATAGAGTCGGTCACCACAATTCGACGGAACGACTGAGCCTTTTCTAGTCCCATTTCAGCAGCTTTGGGACCAAGTATCCTTGCGGATTCCTGGTTTTGTAAAACAAGCTCATTAACGATGAGGTCTTCGCCAGCAGCGGCAGTGAAACGATTGGCGACCAACTCTTTGAGCTGTGTAGCATGATCCGCCACAAAGCCAAAGACTGGCACCCGACCACCTGTTCCCTCGAACACTTTGGCTACTTGCGCGCCAACTTGGTCGATGGGGTGAGAAGAATCCAAGTTCTCATTGATCCATTGCGCGGCCTGACCTACACCATGAGCTTCAAACTCAGAAACAGGTTTTCCCGACTCCAATTCTGCTTTCACGCCCTGTGCCCCACATGTTCCCCCTTCGCATGTATGCGTGGAAATCACGATCGAACGCACGCGGCCCTGGTCGATAAGTGCATTGATTACCTGCACCATCTCAGGAGTGATTTCTGCCGCTAGGGATCCTATTTCAAACCTGAATGGCTCAGCTTGGCCTTCAGCCACAAACACAGCATATTGCTGAGCTCCCGCGGAACACCTACCGTCATCGCAGTCGATGAAAACATCGACTTTGTTACCGGCGGCAAGATACTGCTGGAATTGCTGACGCCACACGAGTGTGTTATTGTTGTTTACCAACACCTCGCCTACTTGCTGGTCCTGGTTATCCAGGTTTAATCCCACAACTCTTACGTTTGCGGGTTGGCTCGACTGGGCGGATTGACCGTCCTTGGGTAGACACGCTCCTAGAAAGAGCGCGAGAATGACAATAATGCCATTCCATTTTTGGAAAAGATTTTTCATGATCTAAGTATCTCCATTAGAAAGTTGGGAATTTTTGAATATTTGAGGTGATCACGAACTCACAGCTTGCCCAAGCTGACCAAATTGCCCATTATTTGGTGTTCGTCACTCCAAAGGAGAAATATATCCCCTCCAGGGTGACGAACACCAAGCCCATATTATTTGTAGGAAGTTGATCGGTATTTGAGTAATTTTTGACACTACAACTTTCGCAATGAAAGCGAGTATCTCAAGTACCCATTCCTTCCTACAAACCACTTGTTAAGGTGCCAAGACGCCAGAAGCGCCCCGATACATATCGGATGCGCAATATTATACCCTATAAGTGCAAATTTAAACTAACTTATTGTACCAACTCAAACGTGTAGACCGGCAGTCCCCAGGCTAGGGCTGACACAGTCTGGCGAACCCCTTCGTTCTGGAGATGTTCCATATGGGCCACGACTGCATCAGGGTCGACGTTGAGGTCTTTAATCACGCTCCCACCCTCTTTCGCCAACAAATACGCCACTTTTTTGTTGAGATAGGTCACGACTTGGGGGTGATTTACAAACATCGAAACCTTGCCGCCAGTCGGTGCCACCATGGGGATCATGGTGTCGTCGGTCAATTCTTCGCTAGGGATGACAATACTCACCACTGCCCCTTCTTTATGATCACCTGGTAACATCGGGTAGGCTAGCTGACCCGCTCGCTCGGGGACATTCCACATCGTGTCAAAGAAAGCGACCGACAGAGAGCGTAAGACTTTTTCACTCATCCCATACTGCTCTGGTTTAGTCATCATCAGTTTCATATGACCACAGCCTACAAATCGAGGGTCCAACAGATAACGGGAGAGGAATACTTGCAGTCTAGGATCTGGATTCGTCACAAAGTTGTACATCTCGCTGGCTGTATGGAATTTCTTGCCCCCCATACGTTTAACTCCGTATCCTTCGTTGAGGAATTCGGCCAGGTGGTGCATGGCATGTTCGTCGGTATGCATATAAAACCGCCCGATATGCCCCAGGTACCAATCAAATACTTTAAGTATCTCTCCTGGGTTAAAGTGGCGCCCCGCCACTGCCCCTACTGCGATTACCGCCTCGGCTAGGCGAGACACGTCACCACCAGGATTACCTACAATTGGATCAGTCGCCCGCCCATCCACACAGGCGTCATATTCACTCTTGAGCAGCTCACCCAGTTTCACCCACCGCACCACTCCCTTTTGTTTAAGATACGCTGCAATTTCTTCTTGTGAATACGTTTTCCTGGGATTGGGTAAACTTGTCGCTTTCATAACTCAAATATTCTACCATCCTGACATAATTCTGACCACACAAATCGTTAGAATACAGTGGGTGCAGATGTATTTCACAATTAAAGTAAATCGCGTCATGCAGATCTGACTGTTTTGGTGCAGAGTAGTGGATCCTGGCTGCAAGCCAAGACCGTCACACAAACCAAAATATGTCAGATCGAATGACCACAAAACCCAGGCTTACTCTTCTACCGCGCTGAGTAGTCCTTTAAGCTGTTCTTCTACAGCCTTCCAGTCACCATTGGCGCTACGGATCTCTTCAAAGATCCACTGCAGGTCAACCAGGATCTGGTCATCTTTCACGATCATTTTTGTTTTTGACATAAAACTCCTTTATTTGTAACCAATAGGTACTTCTTTCAGGACTGGGCCAAGTGACATACGTCTGTGTTCTGGATCGACATTCTCGACCAAGACTTCGATTGCTTCCCCAGGTTTCAGCTCGCCAAACGAGGCGATGCGTGAGACGTGGATGAGTCCATCGACGCCTGGCTCAAAGTTCACAAACACTCCAAAGGGAGCTGATCGTGAAACAGTACCCTTGACCGTGGTTCCTGCTGGGTATTTCTCGGCTACTTTGCTCCATGGATCGGCTTGCAACTGCTTCATCGAGAGGTTCAGCTTACCTGTTCCCTCTTCTACGCCTAGGACCTTAACCTCGACTTTGTCGCCGACTTTGAGATACTTGTGGATATCTTCCACTTTTTCCCAGGAGATTTCGGAAATGTGGACCAAACCTTCAACAGTAATGGTCTCTTTACCGGACGTTACTGGCACCGCGACGAATGCTCCAAATGAGAGTACACCAGTGACAGACCCAGAGAAGGTGTTACCGACTTTGACAGCTTTCAGTGCCGATTCACGCTGTTCCATGACGGCAGCTTCAGAGACATGTTTCTCAGAGAAGATCAAGCGGTTTTTCTCGCGATCTACTTCAATTGGTTTAACCGAGATGTCTTTGCCCACGAGTCCTTGTAGATTACCCGCATAGGTCGCCCCAAACTGGGACGAAGGGATAAATCCGCGCAGTCCTTGCCAGCGGACAATCATGCCACCACGGTTGAGCTCAACAGTCTTTACGACCACTTCCTTTTCGTTCTTGAGGTAATCGTCCAGCATGGTCCAGAGCTTGTCAAACATTGCACGTTTGAGTGAAAGGAGGATTTGTCCGCGCTCGTTTTCATCGGAGGCTACGTAAACGTCAATCTCATCCCCAACCTTGATTGTTTCAATAAATTCTTTGGCAAAGTCATATTCGCGGTCGCTGACAATGCCTTCGGTCTTAGCACCGATATCGACCATCACCATCTTGCGGTTTACCCCAGTCACGAGACCTTTAATCGTCTCGCCTTTTTTAGGGACCGAAAGAGTATATCCAGAGCTAGCTAGGAGCTCTTCCATTGTGGTGGGCTCTTTTGCGCTCACTTTAGATTCTTTTACTGCTTTGACTTTTTTGTCTGCCATATATTTCTTATTTCCTTCCTAGAAACTAGCAAGTGCACCGAAAAATATTCGTGTGAAGCTAAATCAAGATGGAGTTATTGTACCAGGGGTCAGCTATTCTGACAATTACCTATTGTCAGCTGCACCAGGGATCAAGTCACTTGGCTGGATCAGATACACGCTCGTTGGTACTTGGAGCGAGATAATAAAGTAGCGTACCATCACGATCAGCGCACCTATTCCTACAGCCAGGATCAGCATCCCAAAGAATTGGTTACGCATGACCGCCGGGTTACTCGTAGATACGGTTGCTACTTTTTGCTGTCGTTTCTTGGTTACTTTCTTGGCCATATGCACCTCCGAATTTGTTTGTGTATAGCCTAACTTTATACTATTATCCCGCCCCCCACAAGTACCCCATTTTTATCATAAAAAACCGCACTCTGGCCCTCTGCTACGCCAAATATCGGCTTACCCAGTGTTACTGTGCCACTATCAAGCCGCGTTACTTCAACTAAGTCCCCCAGATTCCGTATCCTCACCCACAATTTCCCTTTTAATTTGAGAATTTGAGAATTTATGATTTGAGAATTAATCTAAATCACACGCGACCTCACGGTCGCGGGGTTAATTGAGTTCAAGCGTTGCT
>CAYILS010000035.1:0-8577 GCA_964364325.1 uncultured Pseudomonadales bacterium | reverse complement strand
GATAACTCCCTCACTCGACCTAACGGTCGGATGGGTCAAGTAGGGATGGCTGAAATGTTTTTTGCTGCGTCAATCGTGCCATTACAAAAGACTCCTTTTACTTGTGTGGGTACACCAACAAAGTCATCGCCATATTTGTGGGGGGCACTTAAACCGGCTGGGCTCATATGGGAAATATCTTTCACATCGTCTAAAGTGGAGATGGAAATTCCCAACTTTGATAACACCAGTTTCATTTGATTTTGAGTTAATTCGTCTCTCAATGGTACTAGTGGTCTATATTTGCCTAGACCAGTGAGCCCATCAATACCGATGCCATTCAATGGAATCCTTTTAGTTTTTATTAATAACTCGTGCATTTCATTTATTGACTGTGCTGTTCCAAATTCGGCTGCCATGTCTGAAGTTGCATCATCAATCTGAGTTTGCCAACCTGCCATGGCATCTTCTAATCCTTCTTCTTTTCCAATTGACCCAAGTAACTCTCTGAGAGAATGACTCATTTCAACTAATTTTTCTGACATAAGTCCTCCAACAATAGCTAATCTAGAGAGGATTATCGAGAGAGTAGGTAAATTTGTCAAACTCTGCCTGGGTAGATAAAGAATATTACATACTGAGTTATACTACAGATCATGCAAGATGCTTTTAGAAAGTTGGACGGAACGACATTGCAGTACCCCCTCTTTTTCCCCGACGCCACGCGGGGTGAGGTACGACAGCTCAGTTTTGAAGACGTGAAGAAAGTGGGACTACCGGGGATATTGGTAAATACCTTCCATTTACTGCGACTGGTTGGGACGAAAAAAACAGAAATGGCTGGTGGGATTAGATCACATCTCGGCTGGGATAAAGCTATGATTTCGGATTCAGGTGGATTCCAGGTCATGTCGATTGCCAAAAAAGGTGGAGGCAATAGCACCGTGACTGATGCTGGCGTGACCTTTACCCTCGACGGAGTCGACCACCATTTCACCCCCGAAGATTCGATCAAATATCAAATGGCGATGCGGACAGACCTAATGGTGGTGCTTGATGACTTTACGCCACCCGATGCGACCTATGAGGAAGCTGAGGTGACGGTAAAGCGGACAACCTTATGGGCGAAGAGGTGCAAGCAGACATATCTCGCCGAATGCGAGCGGCTGGGGATCCCTGAAGGTAAGCGCCCCTACCTGATCGGGGTGGTGCAAGGCGCTTACTTTGATGACCTGCGGATGCGAAGCATCAATGAGCTGACGGAAATTGGCTTTGATGGCTACGGATATGGCGGGTGGCCGATGAAAGATGGAAAATTTGATACTGCGACGGCTCAACTGATGGCGGATAACTTACCCAAGGATAGTGTGTTGTATGGATTGGGCATAGGGATGCCGGATGATATTGTGCAGTGTGTCGAATTGGGATATCAAATCTTTGATTGTGTCCTACCGACTCGTGATGCACGACACGGTCGGCTGTATGTATACATGGATCGATCTATCGATGAGATAGATTTGAAAAAAGAAAAATTTTACGAATTTTATAATCCGAGGCAAGCCAAACACCTGGAGGAGAATATCCCTGTCTCCCCTGCGTGCGACTGCGAACTATGCACTACCCTCACCCGTGCTGAGTTTGCGACCATGTGGAGAGCCAAAGATGAGAAGGTTTTGCGCCTCGCCACGATTCACAATTTGAGGTTCTATGCGATTTTGATGGAGAAATTGAGAAAGTGATACCATAGATTTATGGCTGAGATACTAGCGATTGCGGTGGTTTTGTGGTTACTCGGGATAATTAGTATTCCGTGGATGGTTATGCCACTCTTTCCCATATTCTCGATCCTTGGATATTCGGTGACAATCCAGCGACTGCTCATTATCGGGATTTTGATCTGGCTAGGCATGAGTATTGGCTCGCCTTTTCGCCAGATGCTGTGGACATTCTTTATCTTGTGGCTACTCTCTACACTCGGACTCATTGGTGGACTGGGAATGGGGATGATGATTATTGTGTCCGTCGTGATTGGATTGGTTTTGTCGGTGGCGCAGAGATAAGGGGATTTGTCAGTGGAAGAGAATTCATGGACTCGGTAAAATGCTCGTTGATTTGGCGACCGGTGAGGCGGAATACCTGGTAACCAAGATTGTGGAGGTACTCGTCTTTTCTCTTATCTCGAATCTTGCTTTGTGGGCGTAAGTGCCAAAACTCTCCATCACACTCGATAATGATGTGGGTACCTGTTAGCAAAAAGTCGGCTCGGTACCTGCCAAATTTCACTTCCTGCTGGAATTTAACATGTTTACTCTCCAGATATTTGCGAACTTTTTCTTCTAAGGAGGACTCACCGTTGAATTTGATAAAACATTCCCTGGTGCAGAACTTTCCCCTACCCGTATTGATCACCGAGTTGGGGACGGTAAATTCCTGGTGGCAATTGGCACAAGTTTTGGTGACAAACTCTGACATGGCTAAATCGTGACACTTTTTGGAGCAATAAACTGTGTGGACTGCCACGGCAGGTGAACGTTTAACCTCTTTGCCACATTGCTTGCATACCTTTAGAACTAGATTGTCTCTGTTAACTTTGTTTTGGCACCTGCGACTACAATAAATCCCAAATCCATGTCTAACCTGGGTGGGTGACGGGGTAAATGACTTATTACAGATCAGACATTGTTTTTCTGACTTTAATCTTGTGGAACTGTGGTAACAAGGCAGCGAGCAATAATTGGTGGGACGAACCAGGTATGGCATCTTACTAAACTCCTTGCCACATCCGTCGCACTTGACTGTCTCTCTGTATCCAATGGGACTGACTTTTCGCATATTATTCGGTATACTACTTCCATAGTAAACCCAAATAAATACTGTGTCAAACTAAATGTAGAATACTGAAATTAGATTGATATATCCGACTTACCATCGGAAATGAGCAAACGCTTTATTCGCATCCGCTTGTCGATGCACGTCATCGCGTTTCTTGATGGTGGCACCCTGGCCGTTGTAGGCGTCCATGATTTCGGCGGCGAGCTTCTCACCGTAGGTGTGGTACTCGGAGTTAGACCGTTTGTTGGAAAACTCGATCAACCAGCGGATAGAGATAGAGAACTGGCGGCGGGGGGAAACTGGCATAGGCACCTGGTAGGCGGCACCACCGATGCGGCGACTACGAACTTCGGTTTTGGGTTTGATGTTATTTAAGGCAGTCATGAGAACATCGAGGGCTTTTTGACCGGTCTTTTCGGCGATCAAATCCATGGCTTTGTACACCTGCTTCTCGGCCACGACTTTTTTGCCGTCGATCATGGCGCGGTTGATGAGTTTGGCGACTTCGAGGGAGTTGTACTTGACGTCGCCTTCGACTCTTTTGATATTGGCTGCTTTAGCGCGCATAGATTAATCCTTATTTTTTAGCTCTCTTAGTTCCGTATTTAGAGCGAGAAGTCATGCGCTTCTCGACGCCGGCGGTATCGTATTTGCCGCGGACGATGTGATATTTGACACCAGGTAAATCTTTGACCCGGCCGCCGCGAACCAAGACTACTGAGTGTTCGGCCAAGTTGTGGCCTTCACCCATGATGTAGGCGGTGACTTCTTGTTTGTTTGAAAGTCTGACACGGGCGACTTTACGCAGAGCGGAGTTAGGCTTTTTCGGCGTCATGGTTTTGACGATGATACAAACGCCGCGCTTTTGGGGAGAGGCATATTCGACGGATTTACGCTTGGTCGCGTTGTATCCCTTACGTAAGGCACTCCCCTTTTTCTTTTTGTTTTTAGTTTTGCGCCCGAAACGGACTAATTGATTGACTGTCGGCATAGGTGTTCGCTATTGTATCACAGCCCTCTCTGGATTTGTAGGAATGAGACGTCCGATGATGACGTTTTCTTTAAGACCAAATAAGGGATCCTCTTTGCCTTCTAACGCAGCTTCACTCAAGACATTGGTGGTCTGCTCGAATGACGCAGCTGAGAGCCACGAGTGCGTGTGGAGGGCAGCGCGGGTAACGCCTAGCATGACTGAGACAGCAGTAGCTGGCTCACCACCCTCAGCGAGGACCGCGTCGTTGCCGGTGTCAAAGGCAAACCTGTCGACGATTTCGCCACCGATTAAGGCAGTATCACCGGAGTCTTCGATCTTGACCTTGCTGGTCATTTCGCGTACCACCACCTCGAAGTGTTTATCGGAGATGGGGATACCTTGTGACTCGTAAACAGCTTGGATCTCTTGAATCAAGTAGATCTGAGCGTCTCGGATGCCACGGACTCGCAGGACCTCTTGGATGTTTTGGGGACCATTGGCAAGCGCCATACCAGCGGCAATCACGTCTTTGTCTTTGACGGCGAGCGCGAGGGTCGCTGGGACAAAGTGCTCTTCGGTGACATCAGTATTGCTGGTTGAAGTGATGATCACTTTGGAGCCGTCGGCGGCTTCTTCGACTTTGATCTTGCCGGAGATGCCAGCGAGCGGTGAGGCAATCTTGGGATTACGGGCTTCGAAGAGCTCTTCCACACGAGGTAGACCTTGGGTCACGTCGAGTCCGACGATACCACCAGCGTGTTTGACACGCATGGTGAGCTGCGTACCTGGCTCGCCGATTGATTGAGCGGCAATCACACCAACGGGTGAGCCGAGCTCGACCAAATGCCTGGTACCAAAGTCCCAACCATAACACTGGGCGCATAGTCCATAGCGAGCTTTGCAGGTTAAGGGTGAGCGGATTTCGATACTCCCCTGACCGGTAGCGTAGAGTTTCTCGGCGATTTCGTCGTCGATGATCTCGCCCTTTTTGATGAGCACAGCTTTAGACTTGGGATCTTTGATCGTGGCGATGACGACCCGGCCAAGGACGCGCTTGACGAAGTGTTTGCCTCGGATGCCGCTCAAGGGGATCTCGAGGGATTCGGTGCTGCCACAATCGGCCTCGCGGATAATGGAAGTATGTGAGACATCGACCAAGCGACGAGTCAAGTAACCAGCATCAGCCGTTTTGAGCGCTGAGTCGGTCAGACCCTTGCGTGATCCACGACTGGAGGTCACATATTCGAAGATTGAAAGACCCTCACGGAAGTTAGACTTGGTGGGCATCTCGACGATCTTACCAAGCGGGTCAACGACGAGTCCACGCATAGCACTGAGTTGTTTGACTTGGTCGCGGGAAGCACGAGTACCACCTGAGTCGATGATGATCTTGACAGCGTTACGCTCATCAAATTTATCCCAAGTAGCGGTAGCAATCGATTCGGTGGTTTCCATCCAGACCTCGAAGGACAAGCGGCGCTTTTCTTCTTCGGTGATAAGACCCTGGTTGAAGGTCTCGAGGATTTCATTGACTCTGGCGTCGGCCTCCTTGATCATGAGCGCTTTTTCGGGGATCATGATGTTATCAGCCACAGCTACGGAGAGACCAGAGGTGGTCAAGTATTCAAAGCCGATCGATTTGATTTTGTCGACCAAGTCAGCGACCAAATCATTGTCAAATACTCGGATAGCCTCGCGGATGATGTCAGTGATCTTTTTGGCGTTGACGGCTTCGTTGATAAAGCGCAGGGCCTCGGGCAAAGCCTCGTTGAAAATGAGACGGCCAACCGAAGTCTCAATGATCTTGCCACCAATACGGACGTGAATGGGCTGGCGGAGGTTGATCTGACCGGCCTCTCTGGCGGCGTAGGCCTGCTCAGCATCACCAAAGATGATTTCACTGATCTTAATATCGGGGTTAAAGCTGGTTAAGTAGTAGCAGCCAAGTGCCATTTCTTTGTTTGGCACGGTAATTGGACTGCCGTTGGCTGGCTTGAGCAAGTTGTTCTTGGCCATCATTTTGGAGCGAGCGTCTTCGATGGCGGTTTCTGAGAGAGGGACGTGAATAGCCATCTGATCACCGTCAAAGTCAGCATTGTAGCCGGCACAGACACAGGGGTGGAGTTGGATGGCGTTACCCTCGATAAGCACTGGGTAGAAGGCTTGGATACCGAGTTTGTGAAGGGTTGGTGCGCGGTTTAAGAGCACGGGGTGATTCTTGGTGATGCGCTCGAGAATATCAAAGACCAATGGGTCTTTGCGCTCGATGGCGTGCTTGGCGGACTTGACGTTTGGCGCGGTACCCTCAGCGATCAATTCACGTAGGACATAGGGCTTAAACATCTCCAGAGCCATATCCTTGGGGATACCACATTCGGACAGCTTGAGCTCGGGACCAACGACGATAACAGAGCGGCCGGAGTAGTCGACGCGTTTACCCAGGAGGTTTTGGCGGAAGCGACCTTGCTTACCTGAGAGCATGTCAGAGAGTGAGCGAAGCGGTTTGACCACGCGGCGGCGGGTGGTCTTGGCCTGAGAAGCATCGATTAAGGAGTCGACGGCTTCTTGGAGCATGCGTTTTTCGTTGCGCAAGATGATTTCTGGAGCACCTAAGTCGATCAAGTGTTTGAGACGATTGTTGCGGTTGATGACGCGGCGATATAAATCGTTTAAGTCAGAGGAAGCGAAACGGCCACCTGAGAGCTGGACCATAGGACGAAGTTCTGGAGGAAGCACGGGGAGGACTTTGAGTACCATCCAAGAAGGAGCAAGACCTGCATTCTTTAAGCCATTGACGACTTTGAGTCGTTTACTGAGCTTAGTTCTCTTGAGAGAAGCTGAACCCTCGTCTTTGAGTTCCTGTTTGATTTCTTTAGAAAGCTTTTGGACGTCGATGGTCTGGAGATATTCGAGGATAGCCTCTGCACCCATACCAACTTTTAAGTGGTTGATGGCTTCGTATTCATCGAGTTTCAAGTATTCGTCTTCGGCCATGACGGTGCCGGGGACGATACGTTTGGCCATACTGATAACGGTTTTGTAGATTTCACTTAAAGAATCTTTGTCTAGGACGAGACTCTCACGCAAGGTTTCGATGGCTTTTTTGGCACTACCAGTCTGACGCTCGGTGGGTTTTTCGCCCAAGGCTTCTTTGACTTTTTGCATGTCTTCTTTGACTTTGTCTTCAAGTGAGAGAAGTGCTTCGGCGTGGCGAGTGTTTAAGGTCTCGATAACTTTGGCTTTTTCGTCCTTGTCGACGGCGAGCACCAAGTACTTGGCGAAGTAGACAACAGCGGATAAGGCTTTAGGAGCCACGTTCATAAGGAGAGACAATTTGGATGGTGCGCCTTTGAAGTACCAAATGTGAGCAACGGGTGCAGCAAGATTGATGTGACCCATGCGCTCGCGACGAACGCGGGCCTGAGTTACTTCGACTCCACATTTGTCGCAGACAATACCGCGGTAACGGATGCGCTTGTATTTGCCACAGTAACATTCGTAGTCTTTGGTGGGTCCAAAAATACGCTCACAGAATAAGCCATCTTTTTCGGGTTTGAGGGTTCTGTAGTTGATGGTCTCGGGCTTGGTGACTTCGCCAAAGGACCAATCGCGGATCGTGTCTGGGGAAGCGATCGAGATTTTGAGACCTTTAAAGTCGAGAATATTTTTTGACATGGATTAGGCCTCCCCTTCGGTTTTTTTCAACTCTTCATCAGATGGTTCTTCGATTTCGTCTAGATCTGCACTCGGTTTAACGTCATCAGTTGTGTCGTCTGAGGGGTCGACAATGGTGGTGGCAGCATCGGCTACGACGGAGTCATCGGGTAGACCTGCTGGGTCATCGGCCAAGATCACTTTGTCTTTTTCGAGTTCTTCGACGGATTCATCAGCCACCAAAACCTCTTTGGGGTCAACGGGGACCACATCGAGTCCGAGTGAGTTGAGTTCTTTGAGCAAGACCTTAAAGGACTCAGGAACAGTGGACTCAGGGATGGGAGTACCTTTAACGATCGCTTCGAAGGCTTTGGCACGGCCAACCAAGTCATCGGACTTGATGGTCAACATTTCTTGGAGAACGTGGGCGGCACGATGAGCTTCGAGTGCCCAGACTTCCATTTCTCCTAGGCGCTGTCCACCCATTTGGGCTTTACCACCAAGTGGCTGTTGCGTCACCAGAGAGTACGGACCGGTTGAGCGAGCGTGCGTCTTGTCTTCGACCATGTGGATGAGTTTGAGGATGTAGCCGATACCAACGGTTGTGGGGTTGTCAAAAGGTAGACCGGTACGGCCATCGTAGAGCGTTGCTTTGCCACTGGTGGGCAAGCCCGCTTTTTTGAGCTGCTCTTCGATGACGGACTCGTTCAAAGGTTCAAAGACCGGGAGGGCGACTTTGTAGCCAAGTTTGCTGGCTGCCCAACCGAGGTGCGCTTCCAGGAGCTGACCAAGGTTCATACGAGCTAGGACTGAGAGCGGGGAAATGATGATGTCGATAGGAGTACCGTCGGCTAAGTAAGGCATGTCAGCGGTGGGGATGATGCGAGAGATGACTCCTTTGTTACCGTGGCGACCTGCGAGCTTGTCACCGACCGTGACTTTGCGGATCTGGGCTACTTTGACGGTCACTGTCTTTAAGACGCCGGGGTCGAGCTCGTCACCCTCTTCGCGGTCAAGGGTAGAGACTTCGATCACGGTACCGGATTCACCGTTAGACATGCGCAGGGAGGTGTCGCGGACTTCGCGGGCTTTTTCACCAAAGATGGCACGGAGCAAGCGCTCTTCGGCGGTCAACTCGG
>CAYILS010000034.1:0-8709 GCA_964364325.1 uncultured Pseudomonadales bacterium | reverse complement strand
GGTTTGCCTGAGGCAAAGTATTCGTAAATTTTAACTGGATTGGTGGCCTGGATTAATTTGTTTAATTTAAAAGGAATAAGACATACGTCAAATTGTGCAAGATATTTGGGTAATTCAGAATACGGTTTTTCTCCCAAAAGATGTAGGTTGGAATACTCGCTCGCCAACGTGGTGAGTCTTAGGTTGTTGACTAGTCCGATTAGCACGACTGACGCATGTGGGAAATCCCTGAGCACTCCTTCTATCAAGTCTACGTTTAGCCAATCTGCAAGCGCACCGTAGTAGCCAATGATTGGTCCGGGAAGTTTCTGGATGTCTCCTGGTACGGGTGTAATTGCACTAGAAGTTGGCGCAAAGTGGTGATATTCTCCCGCATTTTTAAGCGAGAGCATTTTACTATTGTATTTACGAAATTTATGACTTAAGTAGTCTGAGGTAGATAAAATAATGTCTGATTGTGCTAGTAACTTCTTTTCGTTTTGCAAATTATATTTCGAATTTTCTTTAAAACCAGAATGAAGATCCATCACATCGTAGATGATAGGCATACCTAACTCGTCCGCGATTGACGCCCAGAACGGATGGTCAACTTTGGCGATCGGATTAACAACGTGAGCTTCCCTCAGCAATACTTTAAGTGAGGCAATTAGAATTTTCTTATCTTTATCTGAAGGTTTGTCATTATATATAAAATAATTTTTAGATGAAGCAAGTTTAACTATGTAAAGGTTTTCTACTTTTCTGGTTACTGCAATCTGTGCATTTGTAGTACTAGAAGAAAAAGTAAATTCGCTTTCAATGTAGAAAGCGCGATTCCCTAGTTTAGAGAGTTCGTGTACAAGATGTTGAGGCCTTTGTATACGATATTCGTAGGGTATTACTGCAAAATTGATAATATCAAATGATTGATCTTTCCGTAGCTCAAGCCACTTGTCCCATTCTGCTTTGATGGGTTTTGAGACAGGGTGGAATGGGGTCGGGAAGTATGAAGGAAGGTTGCGTTTGAGGAATAATTTAGCTTTTGCCGGTAAATACTTTTTCCCTGTCGTATAGATTACTTGCTTAGATAATTCTTGTATTTCGTTTAGTTTTAACCATTGTTTAAACGCTTTGGATGGGGTAATAATCTTTTTGATCCAATCCATAGAATAATAACTATATTTCTGACTCTTTGAGTTATATTTCTGATACCAGTTTGGATTGGTGAATTGCTTTAACTTGCACATAATGCGCCATACTTTGAAGTAGTATGACTTAGTAAACTTATACCCGAGAGAAATATCTGACCTCTTTGCTTTTTTCATACTATAATGTATCTTACTTGAATACAGAGGAATTTAACAGGTATTCGAGCTTATATTGGAGATACGTATGTCTGACAAAGTCTTGGTCACAGGTGGGTGTGGTTTTATAGGTAAATCATTGACTTCCAAGTTGCTTAAACATGGGTATGAGGTAGTGGTAGTAGACAAGGACGTCAGTGAAGTAGACGAAACTATAAAAAAAGCTCAAATCGTTGAGGGTGACGTAACTGACCGAGAAATGTGGAGACACTTGCCAAAGTGTCGTTATGTTTTTCACTTAGCAGCTCCATCCTCTATACTTTTGTTTAATGACGACCTTGATCAGTGCGCCAGCACAACAATTACTGGTCTATTGAATGCTTTCGAATGGTCGAGATCTGTTGGCACTGCGAAGTTGATTTACCCATCGTCGGGGAGTATTTTTGGTAAAAGTAATAAGAAATGTTCTGAGCTTACTCGCCCTGATCCAATAAATACTTATGGAAAGACAAAACTGGCGTGTGAATATCTCGCTAAGATTTACGAACACTCTATGCCGAGTATTGGGTTGAGAATATTTGCAGGATACGGCCACCAAGAGGACAGGAAAAGTAAAATCGCGAGTGTGGTCACCCTCTTCATGAAAGATATACTTCAGGGTAAATCACCAATTATTTTCGGTGACGGTACCCAAACGCGAGACTTTGTATATATTGATGACATAGTAGATGCGATGATCCTAGTAATGACGAATAGCTCAGTGGGAGTTTTGAATATAGGATCTGGCGAGAGCACCTCTTTTAATGAGATCGTGAGTAAAATTAACAACATAACCGGAATGAAGGTGATCCCGACCTACATCCATAAGCCGAGTCACTATTTGGAAAAGACGTCTTGTGATACGACTGAATTTAAAAAAATACTTGGACGCAAAATTACGACAATTGACATAGGAATCAAAAAGTACCTGGAAAATGTAGGACATACGTAAAATGGAAAATATTAGATCTTTGAAAAGGACTTTGAAAGAGCGGGATGCAAGTATTGCACACCTTCAGTTTCAGTTAGATAAAGTGATGAGTACGAGACGGTGGAAAACTGCAACATATATATCTCAAATGTACCATAGTATTTTTGATTATTTGAAACCAAGTAGCCTGGGGCTTAGCTCAAACCATTTTAACCCCTACGAGTATGTCAAGTTATTGAAAGATATTGAGGTTGCTATCTGGAATGGAAAGATTGAAAAACAGCAACCGATAAAAGCGTTTTCTACCGCTACGACCGTGTTTAACGAAGGCCAGGATATTCTGAATTTTTTGAGGAGCCTCGAACATCAAAGTGTACAACCCGATGAAGTAGTCTTGGTTGATGGTGGGTCAACTGATAGCACGATTAGGCTAGTTGAGCAGTATCAGAAACTAAGTAAACTAAATATCAAGTTTATTATACGTAGCAAACTAAATATCCCTGCTGGAAGGAACTTGGCGATCAATACCTGTCGGAATGAAATAATCGTACTTGCTGATGCTGGTACTAGGTTGGACAAGGACTACTGCAAAAATTTGCTCCTAGCACTAAAATCTAATCCTGATGCAGAACTAGTTGGAGGCATGTATCTACCACTTAAACAGACTCAACATTCAAAAAGATTTATTCCTGACTGGAAACAGATAGATTGGAAACTATTTTTACCCTCGACAAGGTCGATGCTCCTAAAGAAGAGTTTGGCGCTAAGAGCTGGCCTTTACCCTGAATACTTACAGACAGGAGACGATACATTGTTTGACGTCAACTATCGTCGGTTGTCGCACCTGTGGGTATTTAACCCTAGCGCGGTAGTGTATTGGGATTGTCCGACGAGCAAAACTACTTCGATACGATTAAGCGAGGCGTATGGATATGGTCAAGGCAGAAATGGACTAGGCGATTTCACTTATTACCCTACAGAATCGGGTAGTCTAACTGATCCATTCTATAGCGGTTACTTGAGGGGAAAAGAGGAGAGGTCACATCTAGAAATCGATAAGCGGGGAATCAAGGGTCTAGTAATTGTATACGGTGAGCTGCCGTTACATGATAAATCTGAGTTTTTGCACCTTGCCTTGATTCGGTTATTGATACTCAGAAAATATAAGGTCATGTACATCAACCAATATTCTAGGGTCCATCCAGACTCATACAAGACATATTTGGATCTAGATCTGACGATGATTGAGTTTTACAACTACGACCACTTTGACCAAGCTAAAACGATAGCGCGCTACAGAGATATTGCTCAACATATTTATATATTCTCCGGTGGCAATTGGATTGCCCCGCTTGTCAGGATGACGCTGAATCGTAGACCACTGAAAGACTACTATCGTCCGACACTTGATTGTCAAATCCCTACCCTAGCGACCGTATACGAAGAGTACTTAGGCTGCAAATCTGATGGAGTTTTTGTAGAGGTTGGTGCGTACGATGGTTCGTCCATCTCTAACACAGCGTTCTTGGCGGACATGGGGTGGCGTGGGCTATACGTTGAGCCAGTACCCGAATACGCAAAGATATGTAGACAAAGGCACAAAAACAATCAAGTAGTTACTCGACAACTTGCGGTTGGAAGTAAAATATCTAGGATACGCATTAACATTGGAGGGGATATTTCAACCACTCTGGATAATCCAAAAGCATTCTATGAAAGTATTGGTTTTCCGGATGAAGCTAAAAAACACACGGGGAAGAGTGTACTGGTTAACCAAGTAAAACTAGATGCACTGCTTAAAAGTGAGAATGTGCCTCCCAAATTTGACTTGTTAGTAATGGACACGGAAGGTACAGAATGGGAGATACTAAGAGCATTTAAGATCAATAGATGGATGCCTAAAATGGTAATAGTGGAGATGCATGAGAATAGTCTAGACTGGAATAAATCGGATGTAATTAGGTCTAGTAATACTCTAATCAATCAATATTTTAGAAAGGCTCATTACACAAAAATATACAGTGATGATATCAACACTATTTTTGTAAGGTGAAAGATGTGTCGCTAATCAATTTCCCGTGGTCGATAGTGATGATGCGGTCACAGAATGATTTCACTAGTTTAGCGTCGTGAGAAACAAAAATAATTGTCACGTTTTTCTTTTTAAAATCTTTAATTTTTGCGTAGCATTTGGCTTGGAATTTCGTGTCCCCTACTGCCAGGATCTCGTCGAGTAGTAAGATGTCGGGCTCAGTGTGGACAGCTACCGAGAAAGCCAAGCGGACATACATGCCCGTAGAGTAATGCTTGACCGGTGAGTCAATAAAGTCCCAGAGCTCGGCAAAGTCGACGATTTCGTCAAATTTGGCTTCGACCTCCTTGCGCGACATACCCAAAATAATGCCATTTAAAAACACGTTCTCGCGACCCGTGAGCTCCGGGTGGAAACCAGCCGCCAGCTCGATCAGAGGGGCTACCCTACCAGCTGTCTCGATCTTCCCTTCCGTAGGCTGACTGACACCAGCGATCAGTTTGAGCAGGGTGGACTTACCGCTCCCGTTGGGGCCCATGATGCCGACGGTCTCGCCGGGATTGATCGTGATGTCGATGTCTTTGAGTGCCCAGAACCACTCCCTTGTTTTCTTGCCTGAGAACAACGCCGGTAAGAATTCTTTAAAGGTCTTCTGCTCCTGTTTAAAGAAGAGTTTGCTGACACCTGTTAGTTGAATGATGCCCTTGGGTTTATTTGTCATAGTATTGCGATACTTTGTCCTGTAAATATTCCTTAATGTCGGTAAAATTCCTCTCTAATGTTTCGCGAGTTCTGTAAGAGACAAAAGGCCTCAAGTCTTCGCAATATAGCTTGGAGGGGAAGGATTCTATACGGGGCAAGAGGTCTTTGAGAGATAAATTTTTGTCTTGATAATATTTAAATTTATCGCCCAGTAAGTCATAATCGATAGACCCTTGATTGGCTAGTAGAAACCACAGATCGTAGATATCACGACCTTTTTGTCTAGTCAGGATGGCCCGAATTTTTTCAGCAATAATTTCTGCTTTACCCATGAAATATATTGGTGAAGACACGGAGATGGGATACTCTGTAACCAAAGGTGACTTTTCGATATGGGTAACCGCCTCTCGAAAGGAAAAGTCAAGGTTGATATAGGTGCTGTTCTTCATAATTCCAGAGTTAGCAGTCAGGAGATACCTCTTGCCTGTTAGCGTTTTTCTTTCTTTAAAGCTGATTTCGTATGAGAGTGAGATGGTGCTAAATACTTTGTGGATGAATTGCTCAAAATCAGACTTATCCATGAGGACAGTAAAATCTAGATCCTCGGAAAATCTAGGGGCATGATACATCAAGTGGATCGCTGTGCCACCCTTGAAAATAATTTTGTCGCTTTGGGTGATTGCATATAAGTTTTCTAATAAGATGAGCTGAATGTACTCGCGAAACACGATCGACTCGGGAGCATTGAGTTTGATGGCGAGATCTTTGAGTTGGTTAGATGACATCATAATGGTGAGGGTTGTTTAATTCTAATTTTACCTGGCTTAATAATTTTTTAAATTTGATTGTCTGGGGGAAAAGCTTGGAATATTGCCAAAATCTACTCAAACTGAGTCTCTCGTAGTCGTACTCATCGATTGACTGTCCTTTGAGTCCTTTCGAGTTTAAATACAGCTGATCTAGCAAAGCTTTTTCTGGTTCTGCGATCAAATAATTACCTTCCTTCACGTATCCCCAAAAGAGTGATTTTTTGATTCTGGTATACGAGTACAGCTTATCACCGATCACTTTGGATTTAGATTTTTTGGGTGTAGCACTGGTAGTTTCGTAGGGAAACTGAGAAAGGATGCCGTGGTGGTTAAGGGCTGACTCAAACGAGATGTATGAAGGGGTATAAAAAATAGTGGCTTTGGTAAAATCGTCCACCCTGGTGTCGTTGATGTAGTACTTCCCTCTCTCTAGCTTGCCCAAAATCTTACTCGCTACTAGGTCGTTGACCAGGCGGTGCAGGGTCGCCGGAGACTTGAGGTCAGTATACTGACGGAGGATGTGAGTCGTAAAGAGAATATGGGGAGAATCTTGGAGTTTTTTGATGATAATGGCTTTGTTATACGTTTCCATATAGTATCAATATATGATAATTGGTGGCATCGTGTCAAGAGAGCTAATTTAGCTCTAGACGACATCGGCAAAGACTCCTTCTAACTTCTTAAATAGGCGGATACCGAGGAAGGCAACAATGGTTGAGACGAGCAGTGCGAGGCCCAGGCTCGTGAGGTTGGGCATACCACCACTTAAGATAACTTGGCGATACGCATTGATAATTACAGCCATGGGGTTGAGCTGAAAAATCCATTTGTACTTGTCTGGAAAAATATCGGTCGGGTAGATCACGGGAGTTAAATACATCCAAATCATGACGACGAGTGAGAGCACGTATTGGATGTCACGATAGAACAAGTTGATCGAGGAGAGAATGAGCGAGAGGCCGTAGGTAAAGAGCTGCTGAATGAGGAAAATGGGGATAAACCACAACACATTCCACGTAACTGGCTGCTGATAGGCAATCATAAACACAATAAAGACGGTTGAGGCGAGGAAGAAGTCGACGATCTTGGCCAGGGTGGCGCTGATAATAAAGATCTCTCTGGGGAAATAAATCTTGGTCAGCAGCGAGGCATTGCCAACGAGTGCATTGGTGCTACTAATGAGGGTGGAGGCAAAGAGATTCCACGGTAGCAAGCCAACGTAGAGGAAAATCGCGTAAGGAGTGCCGATTGTGGGGAAGCGGAGGATTTGTGAAAAGACAAACGCCATGACGAGCATCTGAAAAAATGGATTAAGGATAACCCAGGCATATCCCAAGACAGACTGTTTGTAGCGAGACTTGATCTCCCTGAGTGTTAACTCCCGTGTTAGCTCGACGTAATGTGACAGTGTCATATAAGTATTATAGAGCAAAAATCAGGGCGCGCGATTGAATAGTATAAAGTTGCCGGCATAGAGGAACGTGGCGGGGAGTAGCAGTACACTAGCCCAGGTCACCGTTTTGTTGGAGAGCACCTCAGAGAAGGCAATAAACGCGAGGGGCAGGAGGGGCAGACTATAGCGACTGATGTCTGAGTGCTGTAGGAACATGAGCGGGAGATAAAAGACAGCACCTAGTACTCCCAGCTGCCATGTCTTGCTCCTGAATAAATTGAGGATGGCTACGAGGTAGAGTAGATAATAGATGACGTTGGCCTCCTGCCAAAAAGTCTCAACGTTGGGGGCGCCAAAATTGAAGGTGGGGAAGAGGCTCAAACGGAAGTGATGAAAAATAGAGATGGCTTTGAAAAATGCCCAAAAGTCTCCGGTCTGGCGTAAGTAAAATCCAAAGATACCTAGGAGTGTCAGGGGCATCAGGAGGTAGGGAAGGTACCTCTCGATCGTAGATCGTAGATCGTGGGTACGGGCGAGTTCTATCAGAGCAAGAACTAGGTAGGCGACGCCAAGGAGCACTCCTTGGGGACGAGAGAGCAAGGCAAAGCAAGCGAGAATAGCAGACAACCAGGGTGATTTGCGGAAGTAAAAAATGAGACTAGCAACCACAAAAAAGAGAAAAATGGGCTCGGAGCTGCCGGTATGGACCACGATGAACCAGCGGGGAGGTAGCGCAATGAGGGGCAGGGTCAAAAAAAGTGGTTGCTTGATGCCTAGCTGGAGAGCTAAGGTGTAAAAGGCGAGGAGAAAGGCGAGTGCACCTAGGAGCGAGATATACAACATGGCCTGGTAGTAGCCGACGAAGGAGAATAGCCGAATGAGAAGTGGGTAGAGTGGGAAGTGAGCGGGCAAAAAGGTAAAGTCCGGTCGGATATCCTTTGACCTAATCGTGTTGTAGGTCGCGGCTACGCTTGGCACGTACAGACTCTCGGCCGCGATCACGTAGCTGGGGCCGTCCCAGGCTTTGTAGACGCTCTCCATCCCGAAACGGCTCAATTTGGCATAGATAAAAAACGAGAGCGAAACGAGCAAAAACGTCACGACAATTGTCACAATATCTTTTATCATAGACTGCGATACACTCCCATCGTGGAGTCTGCCACCTTGTCCCAAGAAAACCGTTTGGCTTGTGCTATTCCAGCGGAGGCCATCTCTTTTCTTTTGTCTGGATCACTTAGTACTTCATCCAATGTGCGAGGCAACTCTGTACTGCCTGGGTCAAAATAGACGGCCGCACTACCCCCCACCTCCCGCAAACTGCCCCGATCACTACTCACCACGGGGCACCCTAGCGCCATTGCCTCAAGCAGCGGGAACCCAAAACCTTCATCCCACGAAGGCTGGCAATAGAGTGTAGCCAAACTATAGAGACTACCCAAGTAATGTCCAGGGATATATCCTAGCGGGTGGATGAGGGCTGATTTGGGGGATTTGTGGATGGCATCCATGATCGAGAGATA